>JBEILV010000018.1:0-26253 GCA_040379105.1 Flavobacterium sp. | reverse complement strand
CAATAAATTCCAATAAATTCAATCATAGATTGCAGAATATTGTTTGTGCTTTTAATCGAATTGGGTTATAACTTCCCATCCATAATTGCCTATAAATTTATTTGAAACTTTTAGTTTATTAAATCTCGATGTAATACTATTTTCATTATTTTAGTGAACTAAAAAACAATGATGGATATCGTAAATTTTTGTTAACATCAATTTGTAAATACGAATTGATTAAGAATGAACGAATAATATATATACAAAGAAAAGAAACAATTTAAACACCATAAACCTGCGCAAAAGCCAAGCTTTTTATATGGTGTAGGCGTTTCTTTGTGCTGATATTCAAAACCTATTCAACACCGTAAATAAAGTTATAAATGAAATTAATTCAAGAAAATCCATACAGAATAACCGGAATAATTGCCAATGCCTCAACAAGAGAAATATTGGCAAGAAAAAATAGAATTTCTGCGTATGCTAAAGTTGGAAAAGAAATCACATCTGAATATGATTTTTCCTTTCTCAATTCGATTCAACGGACGAATAGCATCATCGACAAAGCCTTTTCTGACATCGAACAAAATCAGAATAAAGTAGTCCATTCTTTATTTTGGTTTACAAATTTGAACCCAGTTGACAATACTGCAATCCAACATTTAGTATCAGGAAATAAAGAAAAAGCTATTGAAATTTGGGATAAACTTACGGACGAAAAAGAAGTTACATCTAAAAACTTTTCAGCTTTCAACAATATTGGGACACTGTATTTATTGGAAGATTCCAAAGAAGAAATCAAGAAAGGAATTACAGCCAAAATTAAATTAATAGAATCGGAAAGTTTCATAGATTTTGTTCATACAGTTGCTGATGAAACCTTTTCTATTGATAAAAACAAACAGATTGAAATATTAATCGATGAATTGCTAACGGAATTCAAAAACAAATATACAACTGCTGAAATAATGGAGTTGTTCAGCAATTGCAACGGAACTACACAAAAATATCTTTCTAAAAAGTTTACCGAAGAACCAATTCATAAAATTGAAACTCAAATTGAACAATGCGCTAAAAAACGTGCAAAGGACAAAATCAATGCTTATAAGTATGCAACAGATTTATACAGCAACACCAAAAGCGAACTGACACTTTTAAAATCTATTGTAGGTACCAACAATCTGCAATACAAAATATTGGCTGACAATGTTGCGAAAGAAATATTGCAATGCTCTGTTGATTATTTCAATGAAAGCCAAAAGCAAGAAAGAAGCAATAATTATCTTGAAGATGCTATGAAATTGGCAAAATTAGCCGAAAGTATAGCTGTAAATGATGCAACCAAAAATAAAGTAAAAGAAAATATAGCTAATCTTGAACAGATAGAAGTACATGTTATAAGAGAAGTAATAATATTTTTAAAATCTATTAAGGATCTTTATGTGGAAAACGAAAGAAAAATAAGAAAACATATAAGTGAGTTGAAAGTTAGAGATTACGATATTATCATGGGACGCAAAACTATTAATCATGAAGCTGTAGAAAATAATATCATTAATTCTATAGAATGGGATAAGGTAAATGATATTTTAGTTAATCTATTAAATTATGATAATTTAATAAAAATAAAACAGTGCAATAAAATTGAGCTTAAAAACGAGTTTATAGCTTTAGTTAATTGGATGAAAAATCACTCTGTAAAAAACAGAACTATAATAAACATTCTTGATACATACAAAACGATTCCGCCAAAGTTACCTTTTAAAATTTTTTCATCCGAGATCACAAACACTGGGAATAAACCTTTGTTTACCAAATTTATTCGATACATTGGATTAAACCTAAAAGTAGAAGTTTATGAAAATAAAACTATTGAATTATTTATAAAATACATAAGTCCAAATGGTAGTATTAAACGCAATGAAAAGGTTTCGCCAGATAAATATACATTTGCTCAAACAGTAAGACTTAACACTTTGACAAAAGAAATTATATTGTTAGGGTGGGGAAATAATGAAAACTGTTCCTTTGAAATCGGAAAACACCGAATTGAAATATATTTTGATGATTTTCTCATTCATAAGAAGGAATTTATTGTTGATATTACACCAAGGGAGAAAGTCGAGAGAAATTTAAGTGAAACTCAGACTAAACTTAAAGAAATTAAACAAAAAGTAGATTTACAATCTGAAATAGTTAATGCTCAAAATGAATTAATTGAAATTAATAAATTTAAGTTGTTTAGAGGTAAAAAAGAGAAACAAAGTCAAATCACAAATCAACAAAATAAGATAAGTGAATTGATGAAAATTGCTGAAAATTTAAAATCAAATGAGATTAAATTTCAGCAATCTACAATTGAAAGATTAGAGGCAGAACTCCTCGATACTAATTACTTATAAAATGAAAAAAATAATACTCATTCCCTTGCTTCTTTGTGCAACTACATTTTTTGCACAAGAAAAAAATCCTGACTTGCAAAAGCAACAGCAGGAAATCATTTCACTAACCCAAAAATTAAGCAATCAACAAGTCGTAATCAGTCAGCAAAAAACTGAACTGGCAAAACTTTCTATAAAGACTGAAAATCAGAAAAGACAAATTGATAGTCTAAAATCAAAGACAGCCGAGAATGTCCAAAACATTCAAACCATTGCAAATGATTTAGGTACAAAAATTCAACAAACAGAAACTACTGCAAAAGACAGCATTTCAAAACTCGACAAAGATGTAAATACTAACCGTTTGTATTGGATCATTGGAACATTGACAACCTTGCTTTTGGGTGGCGTTTTATATTGGCTTTTGGGCAAACGTATTGCAACCAGCAAAACGGATGTAGAAACGCAAATAAAAAACACTAAAAAATCATTAGAGGAGGAAAGCATCAAACTTGACAGCAAATTGGTTGAAGTTTTGGAAACGCAATTGAAACTCAAACAAGAAGAAAAACAAATCGTTTCTGTAAACACAACTAATGAAATTGATCATTCTTTGGCTTTAAAAGTGGCTGATGAAATTGTAAGGATGCAAAAGAATATTTCTCGAATGGATGCCGACACAAAAGGTTTGAAACCTTTAGAAAAAGGAATTGAAAGGATACAGGCAAATTTTGCTTCTAATGGTTATGAAATGACTGAATTGCTACTTAAAAAATTTGATGATAGAATGACGATTGATGTAATAAATGTTATTGAAGATGAAAATTTAGCCAAAGGAGAAAAAATAATAAGTAAAATCATCAAACCGCAAGTGCTATATAATGGCACTTTGATTCAAAGAGCACAAGTAGAAATATCACAAAATTAAAATATTCAAAAAAAATACAATGGCAAGAACTAAAATAGATTACGGTATTGACTTAGGAACAACAAATTCGGCTATTTCCAGAATGGAAAACGGGAATATAGAAATTATTAGAGCATTACCAGATAGGAAAAAAGAAACTACACCATCTTGTGTGTCAATAAAGAAAAATGGAACAATTTCTATAGGTGATTCCGCATATACAAATTATAAAACTGACAGCATAAAAGCTCTATCAAATAAAGCTCCCTTAAATGTTTTTGTAGAGTTTAAGAGAACTATGGGAACAGATAAAAAGCACTTCAGTTCTAATGTAAATAAAGATTTTAGCTCGGAAGAATTGTCGGCTGAAATTTTAAAGCAATTAAAGTCGTATGTACCAGATGACAACATTAAAGCTGCTGTTATTACAGTACCAGCGGCTTTCAAAAACAACCAAATTGATGCCACAAGAAGAGCCGCAAAGTTAGCAGGATTTGAACACGCAGAAGTTCTGCAAGAACCGGTAGCAGCTGCAATGGCGTATGGGTTAGAAAATAATAAAAAAGATGGATTTTGGTTGGTGTTTGACTTCGGTGGAGGAACATTTGATGCCGCTTTGCTAAAAGTAGAAGATGGTATTATGACTGTTAAAGACACCGAAGGTGATAATTATTTGGGTGGAAAAAATCTCGATGAAGTTATTGTTGACGAATTAATTTTACCTTATATCTCAAATAATTTTGAAATCAGCAAATTACTTTCTACCGAAAATAAAAAACAAGAATATAGAAGTGCTTTGAAATTCTTTGCAGAAGAGTTAAAAAATAATCTTTCTTTTAATGAGACACATAATATTTATGTTGATCCAGGTGATTGCGGCGAAGATGATAACGGCGAAGAAATAGAAATAGATTTAACGGTATCACAAGCCGAATTGGAAAAAGTTTTATCACCAGTTTTCCAAAAAGCAGTTGATATTTCAAAGAACTTATTAGAAAGAAATAATTTAAAAGGTTCGTCTTTGGATTCCTTGATTTTAGTGGGAGGTCCTACTTTTTCGCCAGTAGTTAGGAAAATGTTGGAAAAACAAATTTGCAAACCCGATACAAGTGTTGACCCAATGACTGTTGTATCGAAGGGTGCAGCATTATATGCTTCAACAGTAAGTATTTCAGATGATGTTAAAGAGCAAACGAGAGATAAATCGAAAATTCAAATCGAAATCGGACACGAAGCATCAACGGTAGAATTAGAAGAATTTGTAACGCTAAAAATTTTAACTGATAAAACAGAAGGAACGATTCCAAATAAAGTATTTGCTGAAATTACAAGAAGTGACAAAACTTGGTCGAGTGGAAAAGTAGAAATCAACGAAATTGGAGAAGTCATTGAAACGCAATTAATAGAAGGAAAAACAAATGGTTTTAGTGTAACATTATATGACGACAAAGGAAATGTTTTAGAAAGTGAACCGAAAGAATTTACGATAATTCAAGGAATTGGGGGATTGAACTCTATGCAAGGTCTTACACTTAATTGGGGTATTGAAATTAAAAAAAGAGAAACAGGAAAAATTGAATTCAAACAAGTTTCCGGCTTGGAAAAAAACAAATCATTGCCTGCAACTGGTACAGCAAACGGACTAAAAACTCAAAAACAACGTCGTCCCGGAATGGATTCTGATTTTATTAAAATTCCTTTGTATCAAGGCGAACACGATGCAGATGGAACAAGAGCAATTTATAACGAACACGTTTATGACATTATAATTAGCGGTGCAGATTTGCCAGCCTTGTTGCCTGAAAATAGCGATGTAGATTTGACTATTAATATTAATAAATCACAAGAAGTTACGGTTCAAGCATTCTTTCCTTATTTAGACCATACGCAGGAAATTAAAGTTCCGACTGATACCGTGCAATCTACAGATACCAATTGGCTTTCAAATGAAATTCGCAAAGCAAAAGGAAGCATTGAAGAACTAAAAGACGATGGTGTAAACAATGATAAAGTTCAAAAAATAGAAAATGACATCGCTGAATTAGAGAGAAAATTTGAAAATAACAAAAATGATGTGGATGGCAAACAAGAAGTTCTTACCAATTTGAGAAAAACACTAAAAACCATTGATGAACTAAACGAAACCACAGAATGGCCAAAATTAGAAGAAGAACTAAAAGAAGAGTTTTACAGATTAGAAAAAGCTAATAAAGATTTAGGAAATGACCGTTCAACCCAAGTTGTGAATCAATTACGAAACGAATTAGAAGAGGTTTTGAATAATCCAAATGAAACTGAAAAGATTAAATTGGGGAAACTTTTATTAGATGAAATAAATAGTGTTTTTGTCCAACTTACTTTAGTTTATCAGTTAATAGGAGTTGTTAGAAACTATAATCAAAACTTCGGAAACTACCATTGGAAAGATAGTTACAGGGCAAGGAATGTAATAAACGAAGGTTTACAAATTATAGGAGATCAACCAACCGTAGAAGATTTACAACCAATTGTTAGACAAATATTTGATTTACTCGAAGAAGTAGATAAACCAAGTGATGATAAAACTATTTTGGTGGGATAACAAAATATGGAAAAAAGCATCAAAATAGGTTTAGCAATTTTAATTTTTGTATGTCTGTTGGATATGCCTTATGGTTATTTTCAATTCGTGAGGTTTGTCGCTTTAATCGGGTTTAGTATTCTTGCCTATCAAGCAAATCAAGAGGAAAAACAATCAGAAATAATTATCTATGGGGCTTTAGCCTTGCTATTTCAACCGTTTTTCAAAATCGCACTTGGCAGAGAAATATGGAATATTGTTGATGTAATTGTAGGAATTGGTTTGCTGGTAAGTATATTTAAAAAGAAACCATAAATTTGTATTTTTTGATAATAAAATGGCAAAGAGTAAAAAAATAGAAATTGGAGGCAAAGAAATTAGCATCATTTCACAAAAAGAAGACGATCTTATTTCACTTACCGATATGGCAAAAAGCCAAATGCAGGAAGCAATTATCATAAAATGGCTTTCTTTAAAAAGTACCATAGAATACATTGGCGAATGGGAAGCTTTATACAATCCTGATTTTAATTATACCGAATTCGGTACAATTAAAAATGCAGCAGGAAGTAACAATTTTGTACTTTCTGTAAAAAACTGGATTGAAGCCACCAAAGCCATAGGGATTACAGCAAAAGCAGGAAGATATGGCGGAACCTACGCTCATAAAGACATTGCCTTTCATTTTGGTATGTGGATAAGTCCAAAATTTCAGTTACTTTTAGTAAAAGAATATCAAAGGCTAAAAGAAGATGAAAACGAAAGGCAACAACTAAATTGGAACATACAACGAACATTAGCGAAAGTTAATTATCAAATTCATACTGATGCCATCAAAGAAAATCTGATTCCGAAAGAAATTACCAAACAACAAGCCAGTTTTGTTTATGCCAACGAAGCAGATTTGCTTAATGTTGCACTATTTGGAATCACCGCAAAAGATTGGAAAACCAACAATCCAGATAAAAAAGGCAATATGCGAGATGATGCCACTTTAGAACAATTGGTCGTGTTGAGCAACATGGAAAGTATCAATGCGTTACTGATTCAGCAAGGGCTTCCACAAAATGAACGACTGCTGCAACTCAACAAAGTTGCAATCATGCAAATGAAATCGTTGCTTGATAATAATCAAATTAAAAAATTGAAAGGCAATGAATAGAGTAAAACAAATACTTTCTAAAAATCAAACCATTGACAATAAATATACGGTTAATTTCTTTCTGAAAAAAGGAAGTTATGCAGAAACCTATCGTGTGCAAAATGAAGCGAAAGAAACAAAAATTTTAAAACTATTTGACTTCGCTAAATTACATCGTACACAGTTTACAGAAAGCGGAGAAATATTGGAAATTGAAATGTTGAAACAAATTAAGCATTCCAATTTGATAAAATACACCGATAGCGGTAATGTGGTAATTGACAACCAAAAATGGGCTTATGTAGTTTTGGATTTTATAAGTGGCGAAACTTTAGCAGACAAAATGAAACGTGAAAACACGTTGAATTTGTATGAAGCAAAAAGCATCATTTTGAGTGTTTTAAATGGGTTAAATTATCTGCACAACAAACAAATCATTCACAACGACATTACCAACCAAAATGTAATGTTAGATTTGTCAGGTAAAGTTGCCATTCCTAAAATTATTGATTTTGGATATGCTCGGTTTTTAAAACAATCCAATAAAGATTTTTTAAAAGATGGTTTAAATTTATTCTATACAGCAAATGAAACTTTTAATAAAGTCTTTTCATTCCAAAGCGATATTTATTCTGTTGGTGCATTATTTTATCATTTACTGACAGGTTTACCACCCTATTTTATTGAAATATCAAAATACAAATCCGACAAAATACAATTAGAAGAAGTCATTTTAGATGAAAGAAAAAAGCCTTTAAAGTTTTCTGATAAGATAGATGAGCAAACACAGAATATAATTAGAAAAGCTTTACAGCCAAAAGCAGAAAACCGTTTTAAATCTGTAAAAGAATTTATTCAAACGTTGAATGGAGAATTAGAAGTTGAACTTTCAATTCCAGAAGGAAAAATAACCAAAATTCAACCCAAAGAAAATAAAAAAGGAAAAGGTTTCTCAGCCATTGCAGGAATGCAAGAGTTAAAAAACACAATTCAGTTAGATGTTATTGATGCTTTAAACGAAAAAGAGAAATATGCAGAATATGGTTTAACAATTCCTAATGGTATGCTTTTGTACGGTCCGCCAGGTTGCGGAAAGACATTTTTTGCAGAGAAAATGGCGGAAGAAATCGGGTTTAACTTTTATCAAATAAAGCCATCAGACATTCAAAGTAAATTTGTAAACGCTTCTCAAGAAAACATCAAAAATCTTTTTGACGAAGCAAGACAAAACGCCCCAAGTATCATTTTTATTGACGAATTAGATGCCTTGGTTCCAAATCGAGATAATTCATCAGTAAATCACATGAATACAAGTGCCGTTAATGAATTTTTGGCACAAATGAATAATTGTGGTGATGATGGAATTTTTATCGTTGGTGCAACCAACAGACCAAATGCAATAGACCCAGCAATTTTACGTTCAGGAAGATTAGACAAACATATTTATTTGCCACCGCCCGACTTTGAAGCACGTAAATTGATGTTTGAATTGTACTTAAAGAAACGTCCAACAGAAATTGGTTTAAATTATGATGAGCTTTCCAAATTAACAGAAAACTACGTTTCAAGCGATATTAAATTTCTTTCTGACGAAGCTTCTAGAAAGGCTTTACATGCCAATTCCAGGATTTCAAATGAAATTCTATTTGCAACAATACAGGCAAATAAACCTTCCATTTCCATTACGGAACTAAATAGTTATCTTGAAATAAAGGCAAAAATGGAAGGAATTACTATTCAGAAAAACAACAACCGTTCTAATATCGGGTTTAATAAGTAGCAAACAAAATGTATGAAAGGACTGTTTTTCTTATTATAATTTTAGTAATAAATAAATTGTAAAAAAATAAAACTATAAAAAATTAAATAAAATCACTTTGAAACTTACACTCTATCGCTATGAATAAGACAAAATTGTTATCAGGAACCAAAGCCCAAGTGTTGATAATTCAGTTATAAAAGTATAACTATATGGATAAAGCAATAAAAATCATCCTAGCACTCTTACTCTTTCTCTGCCTGGCAAATATGCCTTATGGTTATTATCAATTCGTAAGATTTGCCGCTTTAATCGGATTTGGTATTCTTGCTTATCAAGCAAATCAACAGGATAAAAAAACAGAAATGATCATTTTTGGAGCTTTAGCCTTACTTTTTCAGCCATTTTTAAAAGTTGCTTTAGGTCGAGAATTATGGAATATTGTTGATGTAATTGTAGGAATTGGTTTGCTGTTAAGTGTTTTTAAAAAGAAAGCATAAAATGAGTATTTCCTCATCATAAAATGGAAAAAAAGTAAAGAGATCTGAAATTATAGTCATTCATAAGGATAGCAAAGATTACAATTCTTTAACGGATAATGCTTAGTCAAGAAAAGTAATAGCAGAACAGCATACATCATAATAAAGATTTTAAAAACAACATGCAGTTCTTTTTTTGAGAACTATTTTTATATTTGCAAAATAATATTCGCAAATGAAAAGAATCATTGCCAAAAGCACACTCAAAGAATATTGGGAACAGCATGCAGATGTTGAGCAATATTTAAAAACTTGGTACGACACAGCAAAAAGTGCCCAATGGTTTTCGCCAAACGATGTGAAAGAGACTTATGCCTCGGCGAGTATTCTTAAAAACGGACGGGTTGTTTTCAATATTAAAGGAAACTCCTACAGGCTTATTGTAAAATTTAATTATGAAAAACAATGGGCTTTTATTCGATTTATAGGAACGCATGCTGAATATGATAAAATAAACGCTGATACAATTTAAAAAAATGAACTTAAAACCGATCAAAACTGAAACCGACTATCGGAATGCACTTCAAAGATTGGATGAGATTTTTGATGCGCCTATCCATACAAAAGAAGGCGATGAAGCTGAAATTCTTTCGCAACTTATCGAAAATTTCGAAAATGAACACTACGCAATCGAAGCACCCGACCCCATTGAAGCCATCAAAATTAGAATGGAAGAAATGAACTTGCGTCAGAAAGATTTAGTAGGAATCATTGGTGGTAAAAGCAGGGTGTCTGAAATCTTGTCTAAAAAAAAGAAACTTACCGTAGAAATGATTAGGGGTTTGGAAAGACTTCTTCATATCTCTGCATCAGTCTTAGTGCGTGATTATCAACTTGAAAAGAATACTTGAAAAGAATAATTTTTTGGTTTTTACAGCGCTATTTCAAAACAATTGCCTTTTGATGTTCGGTGAAGAAACGTGTTTTAACTTTTAACCTACATCTTTGATGATTCGTTTTTTCATTTGTTCGAAGTCGTAATATTCCATTCATAACTTTTAAACTAAGTTTGAGACTAAAATTTTACTTTCAGAAAAATGTATATTTGCCATCTAAAATTTTATCAACATGATCACGCTTTCAGACACTTTACAACCTTATTTAGAAAAGGCAACGCTCGAACTTTTTGATGTTCAAACCTCTCAATTTGAATTTCAAGCCACAAGACGCGAGTTTGAAGGTGACATTACGGTGGTTATTTTTCCATTACTCAAACAAATCAAAGGAAATCCAGTAGATATTGGCAACAAAATTGGCGATTATCTGTTGCAAAACGTGCCGATGGTTTCAAAATACAATGTCGTAAAAGGGTTTCTCAACCTTTTGATGGACGATGCTTACTACCTTGATTTTTTCAATGAAATCTATCCGAAACCTCAATTCGGATTTGTTCCTGCCGACGCACATTCAAAAACCATGATGGTTGAGTTTGCTTCGCCCAACACCAACAAACCTTTGCATTTAGGACACATCCGAAATATTTTACTAGGATTTTCAACAGCTCAAATTCTTAAAGCAGCAGGTTATCATGTCAATAAAACCCAAATCATCAACGATCGAGGCATTCATATTTGCAAATCCATGCTGGCTTGGCAAAAATTCGGCGAAGGTCAAACTCCAGAATCTACAGGATTGAAAGGCGATAAGTTGGTGGGGAATTTTTATGTGAAATTCGAAACTGAATTTCAAAATGAATATTCGATATGGTGCAATACTGATGAATATTTAGAAGAGTTTAAAAAAGATAAAAATACACCAGTTTACGAAAAATTGGAAAACGAAGATGGTGAAAATCATGATTTTAATCTCGAAGTTGTCAATTCTGATGAAGATATTGATTTTTCAAATAATGGACTTCACAAGGATTTCAAATCAAATTTCAAAGACAAATATTTTAGAAATTACAGTTCGATTGGTAAAGAAGCCCAAGAAATGCTCAGAAAATGGGAAGCGGGCGATGCTGAAGTTGTGGCGTTATGGCAAAAAATGAACCAATGGGTGTATGACGGTTTTGCCGTGACGTATAAAAATTTAGGTGTCGATTTTGACAGTTATTACTATGAAAGTGATACCTATTTATTAGGGAAAGAAGTCGTAGAAATCGGTTTGCAAAAAGAGGTTTTCTACAAAAAAGAAGACGGTTCGGTTTGGATTGATCTGACCGACGAAGGTTTGGATGAAAAATTGGTTTTGCGTTCAGATGGAACCGCGGTTTACATGACGCAAGACATCGGAACGGCAATCCAGCGTGTGAAAGATTTTCCTAATGTCAACGGCATGGTTTACACGGTTGGCAACGAGCAAGATTATCATTTCAAAGTCTTGTTTTTGATTTTAAAGAAACTAGGTTTTGATTGGGCCGAAAATTTATATCATTTGTCTTACGGCATGGTCGATTTGCCTTCTGGGAAAATGAAAAGCAGAGAAGGAACAGTGGTCGATGCCGACGATTTGATGCAAGAAATGACCGAAACAGCACAAAAAATATCTGAAGAATTGGGCAAACTCGACGGTTATTCCGATTCAGAAAAAGCAATGCTTTATGAAACCATCGGTTTGGGAGCGTTGAAATATTATATTTTGAAAGTAGATCCAAAAAAACGTATTCTGTTCAATCCAGAAGAATCGGTTGATTTTGCTGGAAACACAGGGCCGTTTATTCAATATACTTTCGCCAGAATTCAATCGATTATGAGAAAAGCCGATTTTGATTATAAGGTTGGCGTGGCTTCGATTGCTTTGCATCCAAAAGAAAAAGAATTGCTGAAATGGATCCAAATGTTTCCAGAAGTGATTCAAAATGCTGCACAACAACACAGTCCTGCTTTGATTGCAAATTATACTTATGACTTGGTAAAAGAGTTCAATTCATTTTACCAAAGTGTGCCAATTTTACCAGAACAAGATGTAGATTTGAAAAAATTCAGAGTGCAATTGTCCAAAAAAGTAGGCGAAATCATTCAAGATGCCTTCGGATTGTTAGGAATCAATGTGCCCGAGAGAATGTAGTTGTTTCATGTAAAAATTTTTTGCCACAGATTCACAGATTTTAAAATTTAAATCAGCGAATCTGTGGCAAAATTTATTTTTAAAATTATGATTGAATTTCAATCAAATTCATTCAAATTTTAGTTGACATTAGTGAATAATCAACATGATCAATTTTTGTCTGATTATTTTAATAAAACAGGTGCTTATAAAAAAGATTGAAAATTCAATCAAAATGATTTTGTTGATGAATTTATGGCAAAGTATTTTAGAAAATTATTCTCTTAGTTTGTAAAGGCTTGATGTAAATTTATTGGTTGATGAATGTAGCTATGTAACAGAAAATAATTAAGTATGAGAGTGTTTTTAGTTCTATTTTTAGTAATCATTTCTTGTCAAAACAAACAAGAAGAAAAATCAAATGGAATTTTTGAAAACTCTAATTCTTTTTCTGCCAATCAATTAGAGAATAAAAATGAAATTTTTTTAGAAATCCCCTATCAAACAACTTACAATTATTTGGATAGTCTTGGCAAAAAAGTACACCCAAATAAAGAATACGATTATTGGGGTTATGTAACCAAAAGTGAATTTTTTGCCACTATGGACTTAAACAACATTACCTTGAGTGAAGGCGGAAATAATAAGTTGAAAAAACATATTGATTATGGTAACCACACCATTGGTTTTTTTCAAGGTGGTCAGCACAGTTTCAGATGTAATTATGCAGTAATTATTGACGATGAGAAAGTTAATTATGTGATAACAGAAGAACAATTTAGGGATTTCTTAGGGACAATCGATAATTTAGAAGAAGCTTTACTTCTAGCGCAAACTTATGGTTATACTTTAGATGATGAAGGGAAAACTAACAAATATAGAATAGTGCATGATGGGTATATTTTGCAACTAATAAAAGTTTCGAATTATTTTGAAAGTGCTGAAATGGTTGAAGTGAGAATCAGTCATGATGCCGCAATTAAAACAAAAAGTTTGGGGATTTACAAAAAGAAAAACCTCTAAAATAAGATGATATTTCTATGTAAGCTGGAAAAATTGTATTCAAAACAATTCTTGATTTTAATAAGGTGAAGCCCAGATAACGCATGAGACCCGAGTGCATTGTGCGAACAAACGAAGCAAGTTGATCGCAAAAAAAATGACTTTGAATCTGAAATTGTACTCAATTTTTTTATTCTCAATGTAGCAAAAGCTACATTTCATGTAAAGATTTTCCGTGCAATTCCAACTCCCGATTCATATCGTGATTGTCCTTTTTTTTCTCACAACAATGTTCAATGCGTAATCTGGGTTAAAAAATAATGTTTTCGATTTTTTTGATAAAAAAAGAGACTTTTACTATGCTCATGCGCAATATTGAAGCGTCTTAAAAGCGATGCATGCTATATTTTATGTTCGTGATAATGATTGTAAAACTTTTAAAAACAGCTTAAAATTACTATTGCAACAAAAATAGATGATGAACGAAGTGCTTCACAAGATTTCTGCAACAACAAAAGTACTCCCGCCGATATAAACGCATTCATTTGTTTTTGCGTTTTCTTTCGCTGTTGTAAGTGCTTGTTCAATCGTTGCGTAACAATTGCCAATCAATCCGTGTTTTTGAGCTTCCTCTTTTAAAATTGATGCATCAAGAGCGCGTTTATTGTTTGGTTGGGTAAAATAATATTTTCCGTTTTTCGGAAAAAGTGGTAAAATTGAATCTAGGTCTTTTTCCTTGACAAAACCAAGAACAAAATGAATTGTATGAAAGTTCATTTTGTTTAATTGCTCAATAACTGCCTCAAGTCCATGTTTATTATGCGCACAATCTGCAATAACCAACGGCTGGGTATTCAAAATTTCCCACCTTCCTCTCAAGCCTGAGTTTTTCCTAACATTTAAAAAGCCGTTAACAATGTGATGTTCTTCAATCTGAAAGTGGTATTTTTTGTTTAAAACTTCAATGGCAGTTCGAACTGTTTGTTTGTTTTGCTTTTGATAATCGCCTTTTAGGTCAGACTCATATTCTGTAAAATTTTGTTGTTCAGAAAGATAAAGTTCCGATTCGTTAGCTGTCGCTATTTTTTGAAAAACAGGAAGCGTTTCTGGTTTCGTTTCGCCAATAACGACTGGGATTTTGTGTTTTATGATCCCCGCTTTTTCGAAAGCTATTTTTTCTAATGTATTTCCCAGAAATTCTTGATGATCTAATCCAATGCTTGTGATGATGCTTAGAAGAGGCGTGATGATGTTGGTAGCATCTAGTCTTCCGCCCAAACCAACTTCTATTACAGCGATGTCAACATTTTTAGCGCTAAAATAATCAAAGGCAAGACCAACGCTCATTTCGAAAAAACTGAGATGATTTTTTTCTAAAAAAGGTTTGTTTTTTTCAATGAATTCAACAACAAATTCTTCTTCTATTTGAACGCCATTGATGGTAATGCGTTCTCGATAGTCTTTTAAATGTGGCGATGTATATAATCCTACTTTTAATCCTCGTTCTTTAAATATGGAAGCTAACATGGAAGAAGTCGAGCCTTTGCCATTCGTTCCTGCAACGTGAATCGTTTTAAAATTTTTTTCAGGATGATGAAGATAGTCTGAAAAATTAATGATATTGGTCAAATCGTTTTTATAGGCTTTTGCACCTATTTGTTGAAACATGGGAAGTTGTTGAAACATCCATTCTACTGTTTCTTGATAATTCATCTAAAAAAATAATTTATGATTGAATAAATATTTTATTCTCCTAGTCTGAAGTTAATTTCTATATATCCAATTTGAACTTCTGGTGCATCTGAGTCGGGTTTCCATTTGAAAGTTTTTGCGGTGGCAATGGCAGCTTCTTCAAGACATTTGGCCGAATTAGTTGTTCCTTGTGTTCTTTTGGCTTGAACCACTTCGCCATTTCTGTTGACTCTAATTTCTACTACAACTTTTCCTTCCTCATTGCATTTTTGCACAACGTATTCTCTTTTCGCTAAAGACCTTCCTGCTAATCCATAACTTCCATTTCCAGTGCCCGTGCCTGCGCCTTTTCCATAGTAGCTATTGGAATAAATAGACCCATCAATTTTTCCTTGATTGCCAGGTTTGGTTCCGTTTCCATCGCTTTCTGAAGTCGTACCGTCCGATTTTGGTCCATTTATTAAACTCGAAAGTGCATCACTTGTAGATTTTGAAGGTTTTGGTGTTTCTACAGCTTTTGGTTTTGGGTCTTCTTTTACAACTGGTTTTTTAGGCGTTTCTACTTTTGGTGTTTCTTTGATTGCTACAGTTTCTACATCGTCTTGCGTAACAACTTCTTCATTGACCTCTGGTTGAGACTCTGCTACGCTTTGAGTTGGTTGCGGTGCAGATTGTGTCGTTTCTAAAGAATTATCGTTGCCCATACCCTCATCAACAGTGCCAAAATTAATAGCTACTCCATTTTCTGGTGGCGGATCCATATAAGTCAAACCATAAAATAAACATAACAATAGCAAAAGTGCCATAATAGAAACGCTAATGGCAAATGATTTTTTTTCGTGTTCTGTTTCAAGATATTTCATGGTAGTTTAATTTTGGTATTTTTTATTCAGGTCTAACAGCGAGAACAACCTTAATTTTATTTCTGTTGGCAATATCCAAAACATACACTGCTTTTTCAATCGGGACTCCTTCTTCAGCTCTCAAAATCAATGTTTTCTCTCGGTCTTCGCCTAAAATGGCAAGGACTCTACTTTCGATTTCATTTTCAAGTATTTTATCTTGGTCTAAATAGTAGTCAAGATTTTTATTGATACTGACGGATATATTCTTATTGCTGTCTGTTTTTCCTTTCGCTTTTGGCAAAACTAAATCTATGGCATTGGTTGTCACCATAGTGGAAGTTAACATAAAAAATATGAGGAGCAAAAACACGATGTCTGTCATAGACGACATACTGAAATCTGGCGATACTTTATTTCGGCCTCTGAAATTCATACTATGATGGTTCGTTTAATAAGTCTAGAAAATCTACTGCGTTTGCTTCCATTTGATGCACTACTTTATCGGTTTTCATCACTAAATGGTTAAAACCCATGTAGGCAATAATACCAACTACTAATCCAGCAACAGTTGTTGTCATGGCGGTATAAATACCACCTGCTAATGCAGCAACATCTACTTGTCCGCCGCCACTCGACATTTCGTGAAAAGCAAGAATCATACCAATTACAGTTCCTAAAAACCCAATCATCGGTCCTGCACCCGAAATAGTAGCAAGCATATTGGCGTTTTTCTCTAATTTATAAATTTCAATTTTACCAGCGTTTTCGATGGCGGTATTGATATCTTCTAATGGTTTGCCAATTCTAGAAATTCCTTTCTCGGTTAATCTAGCTACTGGCGATTTTGATTGCGCACAAATAAGTTTGGCAGCTTCAATTCTTCCATTAATGATGTTGTCTTTGATTTGATTCATGAAAGTGGCGTCAATTTTTGAAGCCGCATTAATGGCTAATAATCTTTCAAAGTATAAATAAAGTGCCATAAAAAGCATTAATCCGAGCGTAATCATGATGATATTTCCACCAATGCCGCCTGTGGTGAGAAGTTCCCAAATAGACAATGTTTTTTCAACGGGTTGTCCATCCACTAAATTTTGGTTCGCTACAGCCAAACTGTCCATTTGCAAAGGTAAATTCATATTTATTTGTTTATAAGTTAACGGAAAATATAGTTGAAATATTGTCGATTAATGAGGAACGTTTAAAACGAAATTTCTTAAAAGTATAAATACAATGGCTCCGGCAATAAACCCTGCAAATGCTAACAAAGTCATATTTTTGAGATACCATCCAAAGCTTATTTTTTCCATACCCATTGCAACGACTCCTGCCGCAGACCCAATAATGAGCATACTTCCCCCTGTTCCAGCTGAATAGGCAATGAAATGCCATGCGGGTTCGTCCATTGGAATTGAAAACATACCAATACTTGCTGCAACCAAAGGCACGTTGTCAATGATAGCTGAACCAAATCCTAATAATATAACAACCAAATCAGAAACAGTCGTAGCACCTAGTTCTGTGCCTAATTTCGGAACTGAGTTGTCAAGTGTTTCTGCAAAATGAAATAACATTCCTAAAGATTCTAAAGCGGCAACTGCCATCAAAATCCCTAAGAAGAATAGGATACTTGGTAATTCGATTTTTGATAGAGAACTATGAACAGGATTGTGGTGTGATTTTGGTTTATCGCCTAAGCTTGTTAAGCTGAATTTAGATTTGCTAAAAATCTCAGCAAATGTGGCAACGATAGCTAAAGACAACATCATTCCAACATAAGGTGGTAAATGGGTAGCGGTTTTAAAAATTGGAACAAATAAAATGGCTGCCAAGCCTAAGTAGAACATCACAGCGCTGATTTTTGATTGCTTTTTATCTGAAGCATCAATCACATCAATATTGCCTTTGAAAACTTTCATGCGAGACGCGATGAAAACAGGTATTGCATAACAAGCAATCGAAGGCAAAAGAACGTGCGTTACAAGTCCCATAGCAGTAGTTTTGTTGGCAATCCACAACATTGTAGTAGTTACATCGCCAATCGGTGACCAGGCTCCTCCTGCATTGGCAGCAATCACAATTAAACCCGCAAACCAAAGGCGAAGCTCTTTTTCATTGATGATTTTTTGTAAAATCGTAATTAAAACGATAGTGGTTGTTAAATTATCGATGATGGCTGATAAAATAAATGCAAGCGTTGAAAAAAGCCATAACAACGTGGATTTATTTTTTGATTTAATGAAAGTTTTAATCGTTGAAAATCCATCAAAATAGTCGATGATTTCAACAATTGTCATCGCACCAATCAAGAAGATTAAAATTTCCGCTGTTTTACCTAAATGGTGCAATAAAATCCCTTCCAAATGTTCAGGTTTTAAAGAACGAGAAACAGTATCAACTTCAAAAACTTGTAAATGATTGACTGCTATAATGGCCCATAAAAACGCCATCATTCCTAAAGCAGGAATAAGTTTATCTACTTTTACAGTATGCTCCATGGCAATACCTAAATACCCTAATACAAAAATGATCAGAAGAATTGTTTCCATATATTAAATGAGTTGTTTGAGTGCGATTTCAAAAGCAGTTGCGCTGATGTTTGTTTTGGAATTATTGTGTTGGTATGCGTTTAAAAGTGCGTTTTTGATGGTTGTAGAAGTATCATTGAAAATAGATTCATCTGTCATTTGTACTTTTTTCTCCATGAAATAAGCGAAAACTCTTGCCATACCGCAATTTGCAATAAAATCTGGAATTACACTGATTTTTTGGTCAATTGCTTCCATGATTGGGCCGAAAAAGATTTCTTTGTCTGCAAATGGAACATTCGCACCGCTTGAAATGACTTCTAACCCAGCACCAATCATTTCATCTATTTGAGATTGATTAACAAGTCTAGAAGCTGCACAGGGTGCAAATATTTGAGCTTCTATGGACCAAATTTTCTGATTGATTTCTTCAAATGGAATCATTTCAGAGGAAACCAGTTTGTTGCCATCTTTCGTAAGAAACAAAGTTCTGATTTCTTCAAAGCTAAAACCTTCTGGGCGAATAACACCACCTTCTCTATCAATGATTCCGACGATTTTTACTCCCATTCCTGCCAAATAAAAGGCAGCAGCAGATCCAACATTACCGAAACCTTGGATGATTGCTTTTTTACCAACCACATTGCCACCATAAATATCAAAATAATGACGGACAGCTTCTGCCACACCATAACCCGTAATCATATCGGCAACAGTATATTTTCTAAGCACATCGGGTGAAAAATGGGGGTTTTCAATTACTTTAATTACTCCTTGACGTAATTGTCCAATTCTGTTGATTTTGTCTGCTTCGGTGGGTCGAAAATGGCCATTAAAAACACCTTCTTGCGGGTGCCAAACACCACAATCTTCTGTCATTGGGATCACTTCGTGGATTTCATCTATGTTCAAATCGCCACCAGTTCCGTAATAGCTTTTTAGCAAAGGCGAAACGGCTTGGTACCATCTTCTCAAAACGCCTTCTTTTCTCGGGTCGTTGGGATCGAAATTGATGCCTGATTTTGCGCCACCGATGGCTGGTCCTGAAACCGAAAATTTCACTTCCATTGTTTTAGCAAGCGATAATACTTCGTTCATATCCAGTCCCTTGCGCATTCTTGTGCCTCCGCCCGCAGCACCACCTCTTAAAGAATTGATGACCGTCCAGCCTTCTGCTTCCGTTTCTGCATCTTTCCAATTAAATACTATTTCGGGTTTTTTGTTTTCAAATTTATGTAGTAAATCTTTCATTGATGGTTTGTTGTGATGGTTTAGTTTGTTTTTTCTTCTTTATTTTTATTTTTTTCAACGCTAGCAAAGATAAAAAATACGAATTCTTAACAATTGTTTTTTAGATTATTTTTCGAAAATTTCACCAGACACATGGTCGAAAGGTGCGCCAGTTACACTTGCTAAAACATTGATTTCGTTGCGAAGTCTCAAAACTCCTAAAAAACCAAAAATAAGTGCTTCTTTGTATTCAATCATTTTTGAATTCGGAATTTCAAAAGTAATTTGAGGCGATTGTTCCTTTATTTTTTCAATCAAGAATTGATGATAAGCACCGCCGCCTGTAAGTAAGATTTTCGCATTTTGATTGGGCAAAGTTTTGTTTATTTGAACGGCGATATGATGACAAAACGTATTCAAAATTTCGTTTGTTTCTAGTTGAAAGGTGTCAATAAGAGGAATCATTATTTGGTTAACATATTCAATGCCAAGAGATTTTGGTGCGCTCATTGCATAAAATTCTAATTTATTGAGGGCTTCTAACAAGGCTTGATGACAGGTTCCTGATTTTGCGATTTCTCCATCTTTGTCATATTCGAAACCCAGTTTTTGGGAGTAATAATTTAAAATGGTATTCACTGCACAAATATCAAAAGCAATTCGTTTTTCGTTCATTTCATAAGAAATATTTGAAAAACCACCTAAGTTGATACAATAATCATATTCGCTGAAAAGCAATTTGTCGCCAATGGGCACTAAAGGTGCGCCTTGACCTCCTAATTTTACGTCTTTTACTCTAAAATCGCACACCACTTTTTCATTGATAATTGTAGCAATGATGGGTAAATTTCCGATTTGGTATGTGATTCCATGATTCGGTTGATGCAAAACGGTATGTCCGTGCGAACAAACAGCATCGAGCGCTTCAATTTTGTTTTCAGAAATAAAATTTTTAATCGTCTCGCCCAATAATTGAGTGTAAGTTTTGTCCAATAAATTCAACGCTTCTGGTTGAAGTTTTGAAGCATTCTTTAGTGCTTCTGTCCATTCATTTGTGTAAGAAATGGTTGCTGTTTCCATGATTTTAAAACTCCATTTTTCGTCTTTCAGATCGAATTGTAAATGGGCTAAATCGATGCCGTCTAAAGAAGTTCCAGACATGACGCCAATTACGTTGTAATTTTCTTTAAACATTATTTAAAATTAAGGTTTGAATTTTGATAATATTCTAATTAATATTTATTTTTGGGCTCAAAATTATTAAAACTTCAACAAAAAACTCAAATTATATGGATTTTAATCTTACCGAAGAACATTTGATGATTCAGCAAGCTGCCAAAGATTTTGCACAAAATGAATTATTACCTGGCGTAATTGAACGTGATGAGTTTTCGAAATTCCCAACAGAGCAAGTAAAAATGATGGGGGAACTAGGATTTATGGGCATGATGGTCGATCCAAAATATGGTGGTTCTGGTCTTGACAGTATTTCGTATGCGCTTGCGATGACTGAAATCGCAAAAATTGATGCTTCTGCTGCTGTAATTATGTCTGTCAATAATTCTTTGGTGTGCGCTGGTATTGAACGCTATTGCAACGAAGAACAAAAATTAAAATATCTTGTTCCGTTAGCAAAAGGCGAAGTAATTGGTGCTTTTTGTTTGTCTGAACCAGAAGCAGGCAGTGATGCAACTTCTCAAAAAACGACCGCTATTGACAAAGGCGATTATTATTTGTTGAACGGAACGAAAAACTGGATTACGAACGGTGGAACAGCTTCAACTTATTTAGTTATTGCTCAAACAGATATTGAAAAAGGTCACAGAGGCATCAATGCTTTTATTGTAGAAAGAAGTTGGGCTGGATTTGAAATTGGTCCAAAAGAGAAAAAAATGGGGATTCGAGGTAGCGATACACACTCACTGATGTTTACGGATGTGAAAGTCCCAAAAGAAAACCGCATTGGTGCAGATGGATTCGGATTTTCGTTTGCGATGAACGTTTTGAATGGCGGCAGAATAGGTATTGCTTCTCAAGCTTTAGGTATTGCAACGGGTGCTTATGAATTGGCTTTGAAATATGCGCAAGAGCGCAAAGCTTTTGGTAAAGAAATTTTCAAACATCAAGCCATTGCTTTCAAATTGGCAGACATGTATGTGAAAATTACAGCAGCCAAATTATTAGTAATGAAAGCGGCTTGCGAAAAAGACGAAGGTAAAGATATTGCACATTCTGGTGCAATGGCAAAATTGTACGCTTCTGAAATTGCTTTAGAAGTTGCAAATGAAGCAGTTCAAATACATGGTGGAAATGGTTATGTGGCTGAATATCATGTAGAAAGAATGATGAGGGATTCTAAAATCACGCAAATTTATGAAGGAACAAGCGAAATTCAACGCATCGTGATTTCAAGAGGTTTAGTTTCCTAAACTTTATTTTAATTTCATTTTAAAACACTGTTTGAATTTATCACGCAGTGTTTTTTTGTTTAAAATAATGATGAAATAATTTTTATTTCACTTAAAAATCATATTTTGCAATGTGTAACAATCCCAACACTTTATCGAATGAAACATCTTTCACTGACCAAGAATTTTAATGCTCCTTTTTTATGTTTGGTTTTTTTCTTTTTAACAAGTTTTTGTGTTATTTCAGCTCAATCCTCCTACAGAATTACAGAAAAGGAAGTGAGTTCATGTTTAAGTTTTCTTACTGACGATGCGCTTTTAGGAAGAGATTCGGGCAGCGATGGGATTTTGTCAGCAGCCAATTATCTTGAAAAAGAGTTGAAAAACGCCTCGGTAAAACCTTATTTTAAAACCTATAAAGACACGCTTTCTAATTTTGAAGCCACAGCTTTTAATGTGGTTGGTTGGGTAGAAGGCAACGATCCTGTTTTGAAACACGAATTTATCATCATTGGTGCGCATTACGATCATATCGGGATTGCCCAAAAACCAATCCAAAATGATTCAATTGTGAATGGCGCCAATGACAACGCCTCGGGAAGCACTGCGGTTTTGACCTTAGCAAAATATTTTGGGCAGCATAAATCCAATAAAAGAAGCATTCTTTTTGTATTTTTTTCAGCCGAAGAAAAAGGACTTTTAGGGTCGAAACATTTGGCAAAAAAGCTAAAAGATCAAAATTTCCCACTTTACACTATGTTGAATTTCGAAATGATTGGTGTTCCGCTTAAGCGAAATGATTATACTGCTTACATTACGGGCTATGCAAAATCAAACATGGTAAATAAACTCAATGAATATGCGGGCAAAAACTTGATTGGTTTTCATAATATCGAACTGAAATACCGCCTTTTCACTGCTTCCGACAATTATCCTTTTTATCAAGAATTTAATGTGCCTTCGCAAACGGTTTGCACATTCGATTTCGACAATTACCCATTTTATCACCATCCATCAGACGAATTTGCAAAAATGGACATTTCACATATCACCAAATTCATCAATGAAATTTTACCCGCTGTAGAAGGAATGGCAAATTCTGCGACGAAAGAAATTCAGATGAAGAAATAGTTCATCAATTGGCGTATCATTTTTTTACGAATATAATTTACACATGAAAAATATCATCATTACAGGAACGAGTAGGGGCATAGGTTTTGAAACCGCAAAAATTTTAGCCCGACAAGGCCACCAAATTTTAGCATTGTCTAGAAAGGTAAATGCAGAACTTAAAAGTTTTAAGAATATAACATGTTTGTCAGTTGATTTGACACTTATTGCTGATTTACAAGTGGTTCAAGATTATATTTCAGATCATTGGGGCCAAGTGGATGCTTTAATTCACAATGCGGGAGCTTTAGTGAACAAACCTTTTGAAAATCTTACTTTTTCAGATTTCGAATATGTGTATCAAGTGAATGTTTTTGCAGTGGCACAACTCACACAAAAGTGCATTCCTTTCATGAAACCTGGAAGTCATGTAGTGACCATTAGTTCGATGGGAGGCATTCAAGGAAGTTCAAAATTTTCCGGATTAGCAGCGTATAGTTCTAGCAAAGGCGCAGTCATTACATTGTCTGAACTTTTGGCAGAAGAGTATAAAAATCAACAAATTGCATTCAATGTTTTGGCTTTGGGTGCTGTGCAAACCGAAATGTTGGCAGAAGCTTTTCCGGGCTATCAAGCACCTTTGCAGCCAGAGGAAATGGCAAATTACATTGCTGATTTTGCGTTGAACGGACATCGTTTTTATAATGGAAAAGTATTGCAAGTGTCGGCTTCAACACCTTAAATTTTCGAAATGAGCGAAGTTTTAAAAAAATATTTGCCCGAACATGCGGTTTTACCCGTTTTTGAGTTGATTAAAATGAACGGTGTGCATTTAAAAATCGTGAATGAGCGCAAAACGCGTCACGGCGATTATAGCAAAGACAAAAACGGACAACATCAAATTACGGTCAATGCGAGTTTGAATAAATATCGTTTTTTAATTACAACCATTCACGAAATTGCGCATTTAGTGGCTTTTAAAAAATATGGACAATTTATCAAGCCACACGGTTTGGAATGGAAGCATACTTTCCAACAATTGATGGTTCCTTTTTTGATTCCAGCGGTTTTTCCAAATGATATTTTACCACTTTTATTTCGACATTTCAACAATCCGACAGCCTCAAGCGATACGGACGCCAAATTGTCTATTGCAATTAAAAGCTATGACGAAGGAGAGGCAAAAACATTGATTTATGAAGTTCCTTTGGGAAGCATTTTTTCTATTAAAGGTGGCAGAATATTCAAAAAAGGGGTTTTGAGAGTCAAAAGATTTGAATGTACCGAAATAAGCTCTGGAAAAGCTTATTTGTTCAAGCCCAATGCGGAAGTTCAATTGATAAAGTAAATTTTTAAGATATTTATGAAGAAGTGACTCGTTTATAGATTTGGATTTCTAAATTTGAAAATATTTACGGGTTTTAATTTTTAAAAAGTATTTATGCAACAGTCAGACGAAGGAAATGCAAGAAAATTATATCTTTCTTTAAAAGCATATTTGAATGATATTTTAGACATCAGTCACGATACGAATCATGAAGCTACGATTGAAGAGGTCAAATCGGGGGTTCCGATGCGCGGTCAAGCGGCTTGGGTATTGGTTTTCTCTATTTTGATTGCATCTGCGGGCTTAAACACAAGTTCTCCCGCAGTCGTGATTGGCGCCATGTTAATTTCGCCTTTGATGGGGCCCATTTTAGGAATCGGACTTGCTCTCGGCACCAACGATATGGAATTAATGCGAAAAGCCTTGAAGAATTTTGGGGTGATGGTTTTTTTAGCCTTGCTTACTTCTTCGTTATTTTTTAGTATTCCCATATTTCAAAACGAAACGCCCGAACTTCGCGCAAGAACTTTTCCCGACGTTCGAGATGTAATTATTGCCTTTGCTGGTGGTTTGGCACTGATTGTTGCACTGAGCAGAAAAACAAAACAATTCAATACCATTGCGGGCGTGGCCATCGCAACAGCTTTGATGCCACCTTTGTGCACCGCAGGATTTGGATTGGCCACTGGAAAATGGGATTTTTTAGGCGGAGCATTGTTCCTTTTTACAATCAATACAATTTTTATTGCACTGGCAACTTTTGCAGTGGTTAGGTTTTTGCAATTTCCATCGGTTGAATACGTGAATTCAACCAAAAGAAAACGTATTTCGCAATTGGTATATCTTGTTTCGATGATTATCATTGTGCCGAGCATTTTTATGTTTTATAGGTTGTATCAAAAATCAGATTTTGATCAGAAAGTAAATCAAATCATCAATGATTACAAGTTGAAACATGACATGGTAATTTTAGATTTGAAAACAAACTACGATGAAAAGTTGGTTTCATTTGCCACCATCGGAAAAACAATTACCTATAGCTCAGTTGAAACATGGAAAAGCAAATTATTAGACGATGGATTTGAGGATGTTAAATTTGATATTACGCAAAATGCCGAAAATATGGAAACAAATTTAAAGCTTGAAAATATTGAGAAAACGTATTTGAATACACAACAAATTCTGAACAAAAAAGAAGAGTTGATTATTAAATATGAAAAAGAAAACATGGATTTGCAAAAACAAATCAGTCTTTCAGAGAAATCGAAAGTGCCATTTTCTGAAATTGCCGAAGAGATTAAAATCAATTATGAAAATGTGGAAGAATTGGCCTATTCGAGAATGTTTAAAACCAATTTCAAAACCACCGACACCATTCCGATGGTCTATATAAAATGGAAATCAGGCCATCAAAATGCCAATGCTGATACTAAAAAAATTCAAAAATGGTTGCAAGTAAAGTTAAGCAAGCCAAATTTGAAGGTTTTGGAGATGAGGTAGTTATTTTTCTATATGAAGATCAAATACAATGAAATATTTAAGCAACTTCTGTCAACATATAATCTGCCAGATGACTTAGTATTTTCGGTGGACTTACCATCAGAAGTTCAAGAGGTTCTTAACGATTCGATAGTAATCACAGAGTTTGGTATTACATTAAAATCTTTCAACAGACTTTATAAAGCAACTGAAGACTGGGAGAATCAATCTATAATTGAAGATAACGAAAATCATTTTCATGTGGATTGGTTTATTGATCCAGCTGACAGCAAAAAGTCCTTTATGCTGGGCGTGAAGACTTTGATCTTGCTGGCCGACAAATTTCAAAAAGAGAAATTTGAAGGAGTAAGATTT
>JBEILV010000017.1:0-26512 GCA_040379105.1 Flavobacterium sp. | reverse complement strand
CTGGTTTGGCATTGTGGCATGCGATGACAGAAAAGCCTCATTTCGGAATTGAAGTAAAAATCAATAAAAAAATGACAGTTGGTTCGGGATTAGGGAGCAGTGCAGCCAGTGCCGCAGCAATGGTTTTCGGATTGAATCAATTGTTTGGAACTCCTTTTTCTACCACCGAATTGGTTTTTTTTGCAATGCAAGGCGAAAAATTAGTAAGCGGTCAAGCACATGCTGACAACGTGTCTCCTGCATTGTTTGGCGGTATTACAGCCGTTACTTCTTATGAGCCGCTTCATGTGAAAAAGCTTCCAGTGCCAAACGATTTATATATAATCATCATCCATCCCGAAACACAATTAAAAACCTCGACCGCTAGATCTGTTTTGCCAACTTCAATGACTTATAAAAGCAATACAAAACAGATGGGTTTCCTAACTAATTTTATTTCAGGATTGTATGAATCTGATGCGGATTTAATTCAAAAAGGATTACATGATGTTTTGGTTGAACCCTATCGTAAAAAACTAATGCCATTTTTTGATGAATTCAAAACCTCTGCAATGAGCACTGGAAGCCTAGGTTTTGGTATTTCTGGCGCAGGCCCAAGCATGTTTGCAATGTGTTTTGGTGAATCAAAAGCAGCTAAAATCAGCGAAGAATTAAACAGAAAATCAATAGATTTGGGGATTAAAGCAAATTGTTTTATTTCAAAAATTAATAAATACGGAATCCAATACAAAGAAATCTAATGTTGTATAAAAGCACCAATAATTCAAACCATGTTGTAAGTTTCAAAGAAGCATTTATGCAAGGCGTTTGTCCATTCAAAGGAATTTATATCCCGGAATATGTTCCAGTTTTACCTTTTGATTTTTGGAATAATATTCAAGACCTTAGTAACCAAGAAATTGCTTATGAACTTTTAAGCCCTTTTTTGGTAAGTGAAATTGGAAAGGAAGCATTGCAAAACGCTGTAGCAAAAACATTTCACTTTTCATTTCCGTTGGTGGCATTGTCAGAGAATGTTTATACGATGGAATTGTTTCACGGGCCTACGCTTGCCTTTAAAGATGTCGGGGCGCAGTTCATGGCAGAAATGCATCAAACTTTTAATACAAAATCTCCGAGAAAAATTACAGTTTTAGTTGCTACGTCCGGGGATACGGGTGGAGCAGTAGCGCAGAGTTTTTTTGGAATGGAAAACGTAGAAGTGGTCATTTTGTATCCGAAAGGAAAAGTCAGCCCCATTCAAGAATTACAATTAACATCTTTAGGCGGAAATATACACGCATGTGCCGTCCTTGGTGATTTTGATCTATGTCAAGCCATGGTTAAAAAGGCATTTTTAGATATTGATTTGCAGAAATTATCGCTGACATCAGCAAACTCAATTAATGTTGCGCGTTGGTTGCCTCAGATGGTTTTTTATGCCATTATTTATAAAGAATTAAAAAGCAAACATAAAGAAATGGTGGTTTCTGTACCCAGTGGAAATTTTGGAAATTTGGCTGCAGGTCTGCTAGCAACTGCTATGGGTTTACCAATTTTTAATTGGTTGGCTGCAACAAATAGGAACGACACTGTTCCCCATTTTTTAAATACGGGTGAATGGATTGAAAAAAAGACACAACCTACAATTTCTAATGCAATGGATGTTAGTGTGCCAAGTAATTTTATTAGAATACAGCAATTGAAAAATTTTTGGCAGTCAAATGCGAATTTAATGGGCGCTAGTTGTACTGACAAAGAGACAATTGAGAGTATGAAATATATTTTTGATCACTACCAGTATATTGCCGATCCACATGGAGCTGTAGGATTCAAAGTTCTTAAAGATTATCTTAAAAACGAATCAAATAAAATAGGAGTTTTTATGGAAACAGCACACCCAATCAAGTTTCCTGATGTTGTTGAAAATGCAATTAATTCTAAAATATCAATACCAAATTCAATCAAAAATCTTACTCAAAACAAAGGAAGTTTTGAAACAATTTCAGATTATGACCAATTGAAGAATTTGTTGCTAGTAATGTTATAACTTGCATTCATAAAGGTAATTACAGAATGATACAAGTCGTCCTTTAACAACCAACCTATAAAAACGTCTCAGCCTCTTGAATAATTAATTTTCTTTATGATTATACGGATCAGCATAAAGTCAAAATAAAGTACTAACAAATGTCTCACATTCTAAACTCCATCACCCTCAATAACCTCTTTTTATTGGGGGTGTTTTTTTTAGCCTACAGGACCTACAAAAAAGGCTGGAAGTCCCTCAGAATAGGGTGGGGCACCATCTTTTTGCTGTGGCTCTTATGTGCATCAACGTGGTTGCCATCACTTCTCGTGAAAAATTACGAAGTACAAGTAAGCGTATGCCAACCCCAAACCTTAGATACAACACAAACCTATCATATTTATATGTTGGGCGCCGGCTACAGCTTAGACCCACGGTTGCCTGCCATTTCCCAGTTGAGTCAGGTCACCCTCTCCCGTTTGGTGGAAGGGATTAGAATCGCACGCCAATTGCCAAAATACACCCTCGTAACTTCAGCTTATTCTAGCATTGGGCTCGAACCACAAGCCTCAGTAGCCAAAAGAGCCGCCATCGATTTAGGCATTCCACCCATAAATATTGAAATGCTCACCACACCTTCGAATACATTCGAAGAAGTGCAGGCGTTTGTCAATCAATTTGGGAAAGATAAAAAAGTCATCGTCGTTTCCGATGCGTTGCACTTGCCACGCGCTAAGATGTTGTATGCAAAACACGGCATACAAGCCATCATAGCCCCTTCAGGCTACAAAGTGTTGGAAGGCCCCAACGACAAGAATGGCATTCGTTTCCCGAACCTCGCCTCGATGGATGTTATGAACGACTACCTGCGGGAACAACTCAAATACTTCAAAGACAGCTGGTGAGATATGTATGCCTTCTGCTAACGTTTCTAAGGTTGCAATGATAATTTAACAATTTTCAGTATTGTTCATGTCATTCAAACTTTTTCATTCACAATCCTACAATCTACAATCCTACAATCTACAATCTTTCAATCCTACAATCTACAATCCTACATTATACATTCCTACAATCTACAACCCTACATCATTCACAATATTCTTCCTATTTTTACACCAAAAAAAAGCCATGCTTGATGCCCAACTTGACCTTCAAATCCAAACCTTGCCCGATCAACCCGGAGTGTATCAATATTTCGATAAAGAAGGCAAGATTTTGTATGTGGGTAAAGCCAAAAATTTAAAAAAAAGGGTGGCGTCTTATTTTACAAAATCACACGACAATTATAAAACTTCTGTTTTAGTCCGCAAAATCGTTACAATTCAACATATTGTCGTGAAGACAGAAAGCGATGCCCTTTTGCTCGAAAACAATTTAATAAAAAAACTACAACCTCGTTATAATATTCTTCTGAAAGACGACAAATCCTATCCTTGGATTTGCATCAAAAAAGAACCTTTTTCTCGTGTGTTTGCCACCCGAAAAATGATCAAAGACGGTTCAGAATATTTTGGTCCTTACACCAATTTCAAAACCGTCAATACGCTGCTCGAAGTCATCAAAGCCTTGTATACGCTGCGAACATGCAGTTATGATTTGAGCAAAAACAACATCGACACCCACAAATACAAAGTGTGTTTGGAATATCACATCGGCAATTGCAAAGGTCCGTGCGAAGGCTTGGAAACTTTAGAAAACTATCAAAACCACGTCGAAGCTATTCGCCAAATCTTAAAAGGAAATTTCAAAGATTCGCTCCGAGATTTCAAGCTTCAAATGCAACATTTGGCTGAAGATTTGGAGTTTGAAGCCGCCCAAAAAGTCAAAGAAAAAATAGAAGTACTCGAAAATTATCAGGCAAAAACCACCATCATCAACCCAAAATTGCACAACATCGATGTGTTTTCAATTGTTTCCGACGAATCGATGGCCTACATCAATTTCCTGCAAATTGCCCACGGCTCAGTGGTGCGTTCGCACACGCTCGAATTAAAGAAAAAACTAGACGAATCTGACGAAGAGTTGCTCGAATTGGGCATTGTCGAATTGCGCGAACGTTTCAGCCTTTCAGCAAAAGAATTGATTGTGCCTTTTCCAGTTTCGGTGGGCGAAAACCTCAAAATCACGGTACCACAACTCGGCGACAAAAAGCAAATCTTGGATTTATCGACCCGCAATGCCAAATACCAACGTTTGGAACAACTCAAACAGTTGCAAATCGTGGATCCCGAACGCCACACCAAACGCATCATGGCGCAAATGCAAAAAGATTTAAGATTGTCTGTCGAACCGCGCCACATCGAGTGTTTCGACAATTCCAACATCCAAGGCACCAATCCTGTGTCGGCATGTGTGGTCTTCAAAGACGGCAAACCGAGCAAAAAAGACTACCGCCATTTCAACATCAAAACCGTGGTAGGTCCCGACGATTTCGCCTCGATGGAGGAAGTAGTGTTCCGCCGATACAAACGCATGCTCGACGAAAACCAGCCCTTGCCACAACTCATCATCATCGATGGAGGCAAAGGTCAGTTGGGTGCTGCACTCAAAAGTTTGGACCAGCTCGAATTGCGCGGAAAAATTGCCATCATCGGCATTGCCAAACGCCTCGAAGAACTCTTTTATCCCGGCGATTCCGTGCCGCTCTATCTCGATAAAAAATCAGAAACCCTCAAAATCATCCAGCAATTGCGCAACGAAGCCCACCGTTTTGGCATCACGCACCATCGCGACAAACGCAGCAAATCGGCGCTTCAAAACGAATTAGAAACCATTCCCGGCATCGGCGAAAAAACCATGATCACGTTACTGAAACATTTCAAGAGTGTTAAAAGATTGTCCGAAGCACCTTTAGAAGCAATTTCTGAGGTAGTGGGAGCTTCAAAAGCCAAAAAATTTTCCGACTTTTACCAAACAATTTTTAAAGAATAATTTTTTGAAGCCCATCGTCCTTTTCAGTCATTTTTCGCCATTCCCGCTTTTGCCTTTATCTCGCTTCGTAAACTTCGCGAGGATATCGGCGCAATCGGGGCTAGGTCGTGAAGTCAATCGCTTATCAATAAGTGTAGGCTTTTGGTGCGTCGTTTTCCTATCGCTATCAGGGTTTTATAACAATATTTCTGCACAAGACACATTGCCAAAACGTCCCAAAATCGGACTGGTTTTAAGTGGAGGCGGAGCCAAAGGTTTAGCACACATCGGGGTTTTGAAGGTATTAGAGGAAGCAGGCGTTCAAATAGATTTTATTGGAGGCACCAGCATGGGAGCGATTGTGGGTGGTTTATATGCATCGGGTTACAAGGCACATCAATTGGACAGCATTTTTAAAAAATTGGACTACGATGCCATTATTCAAGATTACATTTCTAGAGGCGCAAAAAATTTCCACGAAAAAAACTTCGACGAAAGATACGTTTTGAGCTTGCCTTTCAAAGATTGGCGTATTGGTTTTCCACTTGCGTTCTCAAAAGGACTCTACAATTATCACACAATAAATCAATTAACACGTCATGTCCGCCATATCAATGATTTTAATCAACTCCCAATTCCTTTTTTGTGCATTGCCACAGATATCGAAAACGGGCAGCAAGTTTTGTTGAATAAAGGCTATTTACCACAAGCCATGGCGGCTTCTAGTGCATTGCCTTCGTTGTATTCTCCCGTCGAAATCAAGGGTCAATATTTAATTGATGGCGGTGTGGTCAACAATTATCCCATCAAAGAACTCAAGGAATTGGGCGCTGAATTCATCATTGGTGTCGATGTGCAAGATGGTCTGCGCACCAGAGACAACCTACAAGATGCCACGCGGATGTTGGTTCAAATCACGAATTTGCAAATGATACAAAGGATGGAAATCAATCGTGCTTCGACAGATATTTACATCAAACCAAATATCGACAGTTATTCTGTAATTGCTTTTGATAAAGGAGAAGAAATCATTGGCAAAGGCGAAGAAGCAGGTCGTGTATTTTTAGAGCAATTGAAAGCTTTAAAAAGTGAAACAGTACCCGCAAAACAAGTAAAACATAGCAACGATACTTTGGTGTTGAAAAATATCAACACACCAGAACTTCAAAATTTTAGTAGGGCCTACTTAAAAGGAAAACTCAACCTCGCAGAAAACGAACCCACCACCTACAACGATATTAGAAAGGGAATAGAGAATTTAAATGCATCTCAAAATTTTAGCTATATCAACTATACACTTTCAAAAGAAGGCGAAGAGGAAAGCCTGAATTTATTTTTAAAAGAAAATGAAGTACGAAGCTATCTGAAGTTTGGTTTGCATTACGATGGCTTATACAAAAGTGGTTTAATTGCCAATTTCACCCAAAAAAGACTGTTTTTCAAAAATGATGTGTTTTCGTTTGATGTTGTTTTGGGCGACAATTTCAGATATGCCGCCGAATATTATGTGGATAATGGCTTTTATCTAAGTGTAGGAGTGCGCTCAAAATCGCATCGATTCAATAGAAATTTAGATGCCAATATCGGCAACGGAAGTATTTTTGTTGATACAACTGTGGATGCAATCAATTTAGATTTTTCAGATTTTTCACATCAAATATACCTTCAAACGCTTTTTAGTAGAAAATTTCTTATCGGTGGTGGTGTAGAATTACGTCATTTAACCATCGAAACCGAAACTTTACAATCAACAACCCCCGTTTTTGATGACAGCGATTACCTCAATCTGTTTGGGTATGTGCGTTTTGATACGTATGACAACAAACATTTTCCTACCAAAGGGGTGTCTTTAAACGGCGAAGCCAAAACCTATTTATATTCCACAGATTATTCTCAAAACTTTAAGCCTTTTTCAATGTTCAATGCCGATATGGGTTTTGCAAAACAGTTGTATAAAAACGTAACACTCAATGTGGCTTCGGAAGCAGGTTTTTCCGTTGGGCCTCGAAGCATCTCTTATTTTGATTTTATTTTGGGCGGCTACGGGTTTTACGAGTTTGCCAATTTCAGACCTTTTTTCGGATATGATTTCTTGTCACTAATTGGCGATAGCTACATCAAAGCAGAAGCTACTTTGGATTGGCAGATCATCAAAAAACACCACCTGAATTTCACAACCAATTTTGCCAACATAGGCAACAGAATTTTTTCTGATACCGATTGGATTGGAAAAGCAAGTTATACAGGCTTTGCATTGGGCTATGGATTTGAATCTATTTTGGGTCCATTAGAAATTAAACACAGCTGGTCTCCAGAAACGGGGAAACATTACACTTGGTTCAACATCGGATTTAAATTTTAAACCACCTCCTTCGTCGAAACTTTTTTTTCAATTAAAAAGGTGTAACGAACCATGCAAAGAAGGCAAAACACATCATTTGATGCTGTTTTTAAAAAAAATTGGACACGAAAATAACTATACAATACATATACAAAAACGTTTGCAGTGCTTGCTGTCACGCAACTTACTTGCTTTAAAGACGAAAGAACCTTTCATTTTAACAATAAATGAAAGGTTTTTTCATTTTATTAACTTTGTATAGTTTATATAACATTTTAAGATTATAGCAAGAATCTTTTATAATTATTTTTATAATCATAATTTAAGTGGTAATTAATTATCGAATTGTAAATAGAGATCGACATATCAAGGTTGGGAAGCATCTGCTCAAAAAAGTAAAAAGGGACAAGAGTTGTGCAATACGAAATGAGAAGCAGGGTAGAAAGTGGGAAACCAAACGTACGTGTACAGAAAGAAAACAATAAAATTAAGATCAAACGTAGCGCAATCGATAAAGAGGACGTATGCGAGCATCGTTCTAAAAGAGTAATAATGTTGTAATAAAAATATTTTGTGCTGGGGTGACACAAAATTCAATACCAAACCTTTAGCCTTTAATTTATTTTTTTATGAGAAAAACTATGTATTCATTTTTGGCAATTTTAAATTGCTTCTTGTGCATTGGACAAGGGAGTGTCGAGATCCTGACGACCGCCCAAGTACCACCAGCCGCAGCTCCAACGCCAACAGCTGCAGTTCCTGATGTAATATCTATTTATGGTGATACCTACACTAACATAGCCACGAATTACAATCCTAATTGGGGACAAACGGGTTTTACTCAGGTAAATCCTGCATTCAGTGTTGGTGGCGGAAACGTAGTTTTAGCATATCCAAACTTTAACTACCAAGGCACAGAACTAACCACTGTAAATGCCTCTGCGATGGAGTTTTTACATGTTGACATCTGGACCAATGCCAATCCAGCTGCGTCTATTATTCAAGTTTCTCCAATCAATAGTGGTCCAGGTGCCACAGGTGCTGCAGAAACGTTAGTAACCATCAACCACACAGCAGGTCAATGGACGAGTGTGGACATTCCTAAAAGTGCATTTACAGGCATGACTTGGGACTCTGTATTCCAACTTAAATTTGCAGCCAATGGGCCTGGAAGCACAGTGCCGATCACGATTTATTTAGACAATATCTATTTCTGGAAAGCACCCACAGTGGTTGTGCCGACTACACAATTAAGAACAAACTTCTGTGGCGTCACATTGCCAACATTAAACCGTAACATTTTTGCTGACGGTGTCATGGGTGCAACTGCTTACAGATTTAAAGTTGTAAACGGTATGAATGAGCAAATCATTGAGCGTCCAGACAATCGTTTTTCAATGGGATTTGTTTCAAATACGATGCTAGGAACCACCTATCAAGTTTCGGTTGCGGCAAGAGTAAGTGGTGTTTGGGGTGCGTATGGCGCAGCTTGTGGTGTAACCACATCATCCCTCGTGCCAATAACAAAATTGAAAAACGAATTTTGCAATGTCACGCTAAGCGAAATAAACCAAAATGTGTTTGCTGATTTAGTAATCGGAGCTTCTGGTTATAAATTTAAAGTAAGCAACGGCATGAACGAACAAGAAATTGAGCGTCCAGACAACCGTTTTTCATTAGGATTTGCAGCAGGCACCACCGCAGGCACCACCTACCAAGTGGCAGTGGCAGTAGAATTTAATGGAACTTATGGGGCTTATGGTACCGTTTGTAACGTAACCACCCCAATCACAGTACCAACTTCTCAGTTACGACCACAGTTTTGTGGAGCCACTGTGCCATCGGTAGGAAGCAATTTCTTTGCAGTATTCAGAGCAGGTGCAACGGCATACCGCTTTAAAACGATGATCAACGGCAGCGAGGTTGTTGTTGAACGTCCAAATTCAAGATGTTTTATGAGTGCTTTCGAAGGCGCAACAATGAACCAAACTTATAGCATTCAAGTGTCAGTAGGATTCAATGGTGTGTTCAGTCAATATGGCGAAGCATGTAATATAACAGTAGGCGCTATGGCACCAAGATGGATCACAGACGAAGCACAAGACAATTTTGAAGTAAAAGCCTATCCAAATCCATTTACAAATGCAGTGACGATCGCACTTGCCATCGAAAACACAACATCAAATATTGCAGTATATGACATGACCGGCAAACTGATTCAACAAATGACAACTTCAGAAAACGAAGTGTCTATTGGTGAAAATTTAACCGCTGGCATCTATATCGTGCAAGTAACACAAGGGCAAGAAACCAAAAACATCCGTGTGGTGAAACAATAAACCATCGCTGGTGAATTCAAAAAAGAAAGCAACTCGTAAGAGTTGCTTTTTTGTTTAAACAAACTTTAACAAGATATACAATTATTTTTAAATTTATACCATATAAAGTATATTTTGACGTTTTAGTTTTATTATTGCATTATAAAAGGTATAAAAATTTAAATTTATTCAAAAATATACCTTTAATGGTATTATAAAATGATATTTTTATATATTTGTACTTTAAAAGGTATAAAAATGCGAGAAAAAATAGCAGATTTAAGCAAGCATATCAAATTAAAGAGAACGCAAAACCGACTCACACAACCAGAATTAGCGTTGAAGGCAGGAGTTGGATTGCGATTTGTGCGAGATTTAGAACAAGGAAAAACAACTTTACGGATGGATAAAGTGAATGATGTTTTACGGTTATTTGGTGAAACATTAGGTCCTGTTTCAATGGATAGAGAAAAACTAATACAATAAAAATGAAAAGGGGCGGTCGTGTTTTTATGAAAAATGTTTTTTGTGGTTTGGTTTATGAAAACGAAGAGGGTTACTTTTTTCACTATGATTTAGAATATCTGAAAAGAGAAGACAAACAAGCTGTGAGTTTAACTTTACCGCTTAGAGCGGATTTATATAAAAGCAAAACGCTTTTTCCTTTTTTTGATGGTTTGATCCCTGAAGGCTGGCTTTTAGATTTGGCAGAGAAAAACTGGAAAGTCAATTACAGAGATCGAATGGGGCTTTTGTTGGTTTGTTGCAAGGATTGTATTGGAGGAATAAGTGTTGTAAGCGATGAAGAATTATAAAAAAAAATATGTAGCGTGTTTAAAAGAGGTTTCCAATAAAGTGCTTGAGCCAAGTGCTTTTTTTGGACATCGATGTTTGCATTGCTATGAGCCTTTAAATGAATCTGATACCGAAGTTCATCAAGCATGCAACAAAAGATTTTATGGGCAATTGAAAACTCCTCAATTAAACTACAATTTGAATAATCTGCAGGATTTAGCCACGCAAGTGATCCAAAGCCAAATGTCTGTTACGGGTGTTCAGGCCAAAGTATCATTGAGTTTGTTCAGAAAAGAAGATAAAAATTTGACCAAAAAACTAACCATTGTGGGGCTCTATGGTGATTACATCTTAAAACCACCCTCAGAATTTTATCAAGAATTGCCCGAATTAGAAAGTGTAACGATGCATTTGGCTTCTGTATGTGGTTTGCAGGTGGTGCCTCATAGTTTGGTTCGTTTGCAAGATCATACTTTGTGCTACATCACAAAGCGAGTGGACAGAACTCGAAAAGGCAAATTGCTGATGGAAGATATGTGTCAACTCAGCGAACGATTGACCGAAGACAAATATAAAGGCAGCCATGAACAAGTAGCAAAACTTTTGTTGAAATATTCATCAAGCCCATTGCTTGACGTGACTAATTTTTATGAATTGGTGTTGTTTAGTTTCTTTACTGGTAATAGTGATATGCATCTGAAGAACTTTTCTTTGCTGGAAAGAGAAGGACAGGGATTGTTTTTGAGTCCTGCTTACGATTTGGTGCCAACCGTTTTGGTGAACGAAGCTGATACTGAAGAGTTAGCACTAACACTCAATGCTAAAAAAAGAAAATTGAAATATCAAGATTTTTTAGCAGCCTACGAAAATTGCGGGTTGAGCAAAAAAGTGTTGGATCATACCTTAGAACTTTTTACGTATTGTAAACCCGAAATGTTGGCTGTTTTAGATAAAAGTTTTGTGAGCCAAGAGCTAAAAAGCAAATATGAACGACTTGTAAATACGAGGTACAAACAACTCGGATTGTTGTAAAGAAAGAGGTTGGATGCCTCTTTTTTTTGTTGTTTACATTTTTAATTTTATGACCTTCTCAAACTAAGAATGCCTTTTGATAGGTATTTTTACGCCTTTCACAATTTTTTTATTTATAATTAATTTATCTTCAATATCTTTATGGAGTTTTTAACAATTTAAATTACTTAAACTTTTTGAATATGAAATTAAAATTACTGTTTTTCATGCTGATTTCTGTTTTCAGCATACAAGCCAAGGATGGTTTTTCTAGCAAACCAGATGGATTGACTTTCCCCAACATTGGGATTGTAGGCACGATTACAAATTGGGGCAGCAGTCCTGATATTGCAATGACAACGATGGACGGAATTAATTATTTAGCCTCAAATGTCACTTTTCCTTCCAATGGACAAATGAAATTCCGACAAGATCAAAGTTGGGATGTGCAATGGAGTAATAATCAATTTCCAAGTGGCTTTGCTGTTTCAAACGGTCAAGACATTCCTGTGCCATTTGGTTCCTACGATATATCTTTAAACATTCAAACAGGCGCTTATTCATTTACATTGCTTCCTTCGCAGTTTCCGCAGATTGGAATCATCGGTGAGTTCAATGGTTGGTCAGAAAGCGTGAATATGCCAACCTCGGATGGTGTTGTTTATACACTTTCTGATTATTACTTTCCTGCGCCAGGAGTCAATGCAGGACTTAAATTTCGTCAAGACAACAGTTGGGAAACGAATTGGGGCGGCCCAGGCTTTCCATCTGGAACAGCTGTTGTAGGTAGTAGTAATATTCCTGTGCAACAAGGTTTTTACAATGTGTCTTTCAATCTTTCAACTTTAGAATACAGTTTTACTCCTGTAGTGATGTCAATTATAGGGTCTGCTGATGTTGATTTCAATACAGACACAGCCATGCAAACTACCAATGGCATGATGCATACCATGACGAATCAATTACTTTCAACGGGTGGTTTGAAATTCAGAAAGTTAGGATCTTGGGATGTTAACTTTGGCGCTACAGGTTTTCCAACAGGAGTGGGCGTTAATAATGGTGATAATATTCCAGTTTTGGCGGGGGTTTACGATATTACTTTAAATAGATTGACGGGTGAATATTCATTTGTAACTTCTGTTTCTAATTTCCCAATGATTGGTTTGATAGGCGAGTTTAATGGTTGGTCTCAAAGTGTTAATATGTTCACCACAGATGGCGTGCTTTACACATTTCCTAACTTTTATGTTCCTGCGCCGGGCGGGGATGCTGGACTTAAATTCCGTCAAGACAATAGTTGGGAAACCAACTGGGGTGGAGCAAGTTTTCCATCAGGAACGGCCGTATTGGGCATCAATAATAATATTCCGGCGCAACAAGGTTTTTACAATGTTACTTTCAACTTAAGCACCTTAGAATATAGCTTTGAGCCAGTGATGATGGCAATCATTGGCACTGCCGATGTTGATTTTAATTCAGATACGGCCATGGAAACGACGGATGGAATGATTCATACTTTAAACAATAAAACACTTTCCACGGGCCTGCTGAAGTTTAGAACGGTAGGAAATTGGAACGTAAATTTTGGTGCATCCTCTTTTCCAGCAGGGATTGGGGTAAATAATGGCAATGACATTCCAGTAGTGGCTGGCGTTTATAATATTACGTTCAATCGTTTGACAGGCGCTTATAATTTTGCAGAAGTAATGCTGCCAACGACGCAATTACGCTCACAATTTTGTAATATTACGGTAGCCAGCATGAACGCTAATTTGTTTGCTGATGTTGTTGAGAGCGCAACAGCTTATAAGTTTAAAGTTGGCAATGGTGGCAATAGCCAAGAAATCCAAAGACCAGACAGTCGTTTTTCTATGGCATTTGCATCTGGAATCATGTTAAATACAACGTACGAGATTTCAGTAGCCGTCTATGTAAATGGTGTATGGACTCCTTATGGCGCAATTTGTAGTATCACAACCCCGAATGCTTTCCCAACATCAACATTGCGATCTCAATTTTGTAACACAACTTTGTCAACTATCAACGATAATGTATATGCAAACGTTGTAGTGGGAGCCGCTGGTTACAAATTTAAATTAGAAAACAACGGCAACATGCAAGAAATTGAACGACCAGACAGCCGTTTTTCAATGGCTTTTGCCACAGGAATCAACGCAGGAACTACTTACAGTGTTTCTGTATCGTTAAATTTCAATGGAGTTTGGCAACCTTACGGAAGTGTTTGCACGATCACAACTCCTGCATCATTACCAACGTCTCAATTGAGACCACAATTTTGCAATGGCACTGTTACGGCCATTAATAGTAATTTCTTTGCAGTTTTCAGATCGGGCGCAACCGCTTACAAATTCAAAACCATCATAAATGGCTCAGAAGTAGAGGTAGTACGCCCAGATTCAAGATGTTTTATGAGTGCGTTTTCAGGGGCGGTTGCCAATCAAACATATCCAATGCAAGTAGCTGTTCAATTTAACAATGTTTGGAGTGACTTTGGCCCTGTTTGTAATTTAACAGTAGGCAATGTTGTATCAAGAGAAATTACAACCGAAGCCATAGTAAACAATTTCGAGATCAAAGCCTATCCAAATCCATTTGTAAGCCACTTCACTTTGTTGTTTTCAACTGAAAATTTGGAAACAAACGTATCGATTTTTGATATGACTGGAAAAATGGTTCAATCCTTCAAAACATCAGAAACTGAAGTAGTACTTGGTGAAAACTTGACGGCGGGTGTTTATTTAGTAAACATCACGCAAGGTCAAGAAACCAAAAACATCCGCGTGGTAAAACATTAAAAGTATATAAAATTTTTAAAAAAGAAGAGCAACTCGAAAGGGTTGCTTTTTTTGTGATCAACCTTATGGCACCAACTTCTTAAAAATTCCATAATTAAAATCTTGTAAATTTGATACTTAAACCACAGCATATATATTTGCACCCATCCAAAAAAAATAACATGAAGTCTTCAAAAAATATTTTTCTTATTGCGTTGTTTTGCAGCGTGTTTTCAAATCTTTTTGCACAAAATGGAAGTGTGCAAGGCACAGTGCTCATAGACAATGAGCCCGCACAGTATGTTTCGGTGGTCATTAAATCGCTCAAATTGGGCAGCACGACCGACAGTCAAGGGAAATTTGTCATTGAAAACGTACCTTTCGGAACACAGGAAGTGACAGCCACTTATTTAGGCTACAAAGACACAAGTGAAAAAGTGACGCTCAACGCACAAAATCCGAAAGCAACCGTGCAATTGGTTTTAAAAGAGAGCAATTTTAATTTGAATGAAATTGTAATTACCGGAACAAAAACCGCAAAACGTCAAACGGACTCTCCTGTGATCGTCAACGTGGTAAACAGCAAAACCTTAGCGAATGTACAAGCATGTAATTTGGCCGATGGTTTGAAATTTCAACCGGGCTTACGCGTGGAAACCAATTGCCAAACATGTAGTTACACTCAGTTAAGAATGAATGGCTTAGCAGGCGGTTATTCGCAAATTTTAGTCAACGGACGTCCAATTTTTAGTCCGCTCACAGGTTTATATGGCTTGGAGCAATTGCCGGTCAACATGATTGAACGAATAGAAGTGGTGCGCGGTGGCGGTTCGTCTTTGTATGGCTCAAGTGCCATCGGCGGCACCGTGAATGTGATTACGAAAGTGCCTAAAAGCGATAGTTATGAGATGAGTTATACCCACCAGTCCATCAATGGATCGGCAAGCGACAATAACTTGACGGGCAACACAACGGTCGTATCTGACAATAGAAACGCAGGTATTTCATTATTCATTAACCATCGGGAACGAGATTTATATGACCATAATGGAGATAATTTCTCGGAATTACCAAAATTGGAAAACACCTCAATCGGAGCTAATATTTTCTTTATTCCAACTGAAAATCAGAAAGTAGAATTGAGTTTGAGCAATATGAATGAATATCGCTTTGGAGGCGAAATGACCGACAAACCTGCATTTTTAACCCAACAATCAGAAGAGCGAACACACAATGTTTGGATGGGAAGTGCGGATTATCAAATCAATTTTAATGAAGATAATTCCTCTTTTATTACGTACGGTGCTTGGCAAAATACAAAAAGAAAGCATTATACTGGTATTTTCCCAGACGAACCTGCCGATATTCAAGCACATATAGAAAATCCTCCTTACGGAACTTCAAATACAACAACTTTGCAAGGAGGTTTTCAATTGAACCATAAATTGAACGACTTCATCAAAGGTACCAATACATTTACTTTAGGCACCGAATATTTGTATGATGATGTGTTGGATTTAATCCCAAGCTATAATTATACCATTGACCAAACCACACGCAATTTTGGTGTTTTCATTCAAAGCGATTGGCAGTTTACAAAGAATTTGAATTTACTTTCGGGAGTGCGAATGGATCAACACAATTTGGTGGACGGATTGGTTTTTAATCCTAGGGTTTCTTTGTTGTACAAACACAAAGAATTTACGCAGCTTCGTTTGAATTATGGAACGGGTTTCCGCGCACCACAAGCTTTTGATTCTGATTTACACATCGCTTTTGCCGGTGGAGGAGTTTCCAGAATTTCATTATCACCTGATTTAGAACCTGAAAAATCTCAAAGCTTGAGTGGTTCAATCAATTATGACAGACCTTCAGAAAACTTCATTTTTGGATTTACAGTTGAAGGATTCTATACCCGTTTGAATGATGCATTTTTCTTACAACCTATTGGCGAAGATGAATTTGGCGAACTTTTCGAAAAGAGAAATGGACAAGGTGCTACTGTGCAAGGAGGTACTTTGGAGTTACGAATGAATTATAAACAGAAATTACAAATTGAAGGCGGATTCACAATTCAAACCAGTAAGTTTGACGACCCAGTGCAATATATAGATGGTTTGGAAGGCATTAGAGAGTTTACAAGAACACCCAATCAGTATGGCTTCGCCACATTAACCTTCAACCCAAATGAACGCATCAATGCCAATTTGAATTATGTTTATACGGGCAGTATGAAAGTGCCACATTTTGCGGGAGCTCCTAATCAAACTGTGGATGAAATTGTGACCGCCAATTCATTTTCGGAACTCAGTGCAAAATTGGGATACAAAATACCAATGAAGATGATAGAGTCTAATTTGGAATTGTATGCAGGGGTAAAAAACATATTCAACGCCTACCAAGACGATTTTGATATTGGAAAAAACCGCGACAGCAACTATGTGTACGGTCCTTCTTTACCAAGATCCATTTTTGTGGGTTTGAAATGGACAAGTTTATAGAAAGAACAGATGAAGTCACCTAAAAGGTGGCTTTTTTGCTATAAAAAGGCAGATTAACCATATACCATCCCTAAAATAAAGAGTCTGGAGACTTCATTGGCAGGCAAGCAGTCATGGCTTACACCATCGAGCTCCGTCGCCATCGGGAGTAACCGCCTTCTAGATATGAATGAGTGCTACGATGCAGCAATCAAACAAATTTCTTGTTTTTTAGCTAAGAAATGTTATTTTTGCCCACTAAATCAAGTGGTAAATAGAATAATGAATACCAAAAAATCCCAGTCAATGCAATCAAGAGGTTGGCAAAATCCCGAAATGAAATTAGTGTCGCTTAAAAGCTTTACAAATTGTAAAAATCTTTTGTTGTTGTTTGTAGGACTTCTCTTACTCAATAGCTGTGCGTCAAAAAAGGACGTTTATTATCTGCAAGACCAAGAAGGCATTACAGGAGCAGTAAATTTTGCCGCACCCAAGATTCAAGTGAATGATATTATTAGTGTTTTAATTACAGCAGAAAACCTGCAAGCAGCCCAAATATTTAACACAGCAAATTTATCTAATGGTGGCCCATTAATAAATTCAGAGATGTTAAAGCTTACTGGTTACTTGGTTGATGAAAAAGGTGAAATAGATCTACCAACATTGGGAACTATTTTAGTGACAGACAAAACAATAAGTGAACTTGAGCAATATATTTCAAATCAAATTAAATCTAGACAGTATCTCGACAATCCAATTGTTACAGCCCGAGTAATAAATGCAAAAATAACGATCAGCGGCGAAGTAGTAAGACCCGGCACTTACACATTCACTGAGCAGGTCCTAACTTTACCCCAAGCTTTAGGCTATGCAGGTGATTTGACCATTAACGGCAAAAGAAATAACATTCTTTTAGTCAGAGAAGAGAGTGGGGAGCGTACATATACCTATATCGATCTAACCAAATCAGATTTTTTCAACAGTCCTTATTACTACGTCAAACAAAACGATTGGATTTATGTGTATCCCAATGCGCCAAAAGTCGCATCCTCTGGTTTCATCGGCAACGTAGGAACAGTTCTAGGTTTAGGTTCTTTTGTGTTGACCATTACGCTGCTTCTAACAAGATAACAACATGACAAACAATATACCAAACGAGCCACAGCAAATTAATGAAGTCAAAAGCATTGACTTGAAATTTGAAATATTTAGATACCTACAATATTGGTATTGGTTTGCCTTTTCCATTTTGGTTTTTGTGGCAGGTGCCTACATCTACTTGCGTTACACTCCCAATGTTTATGGCACGTCGGCGAAAATAAAAATACTAGACAATTCATCAAGCAGTTTTAAAATGCCTTCAGTAGGCGGCGTGTCTTTGTTTGCAAGACCACGAATCAACCTCGAAAATGAAGTGGAAATTATCAAATCATACCGTTTAAATGAACAAGTAGCAATCAATTTGGGCTTACAAACGCAATATACGCGTTTGGGCTACATCACGGAAATCCAATTGTGGCAAGACCAACCTTTTGACGTGCTGTGGGAAATGAACAAGGATGCGCTACAAGATAAAAATTTATCTTTTGAAATGATACTCAAAAAAGAAGGATTTCAAATCGTAACGCAAAATGGACAGGAAGTCAATCAAAGCAACGATTTCTCTTACAATCAAACAGTTCGGTTAGGCGACATTCCGTTCATAGTAACGTTAAAACCAAATGAGGATGCGGATGGACAAAAATTCAGGGTAAGTTTAAAGTCACTCAAGAATGTAACTAGGGACTTGATTGCGAGTGTTTCTATAGCAAATATAGGCGAAGAAAGTGAAATATTAAGCTTGTCCATGAATGGACAAAACCCCTTCAAAACGGAGGCGATTCTCAATGAATTGATTGACGTATTTGACCAAGACGGTGTCAATGACCGTCAAAAAGTGTCGCAAAGAACCATCAATTTTGTCAATGAACGATTTGTGTCATTAACCCGAGAATTGGACTCCATCGAAAGAGGAAAAGCAGGGTATAAAAGCTCCAATTCAATCAGTTTCATCGAGGCAGATGCACAAACGGCTGCTATCAGAAAAGAGGGGGCGTATGATGAATTAATAAAAATGGAATTACAGGTAGAATTGTCCTCCTTATTGAATAATTTGCTTAGAGACAAGTCACATCAATTGTTGCCTGGCGATATAGGCTTAACAAACGGGGGTATTAATACATTAATCCAAGATTACAATAAGCAGATCTTGGAGAAAGACCGCATCCAGCAAACAACCGGGGAGGCGCACCCAATGTTTATAACCATTTTGAAAAGTTTAGATGATTTAAAAGAAAACCTTAAAACATCTATTGTTAATTATCAAAAGCAATTAAAAACGTCTAAAAACCAACTCGAAAAAATCAACCAAGAGTCCATTGGGTTGTACAGTCGAATTCCTGAAAAGGAAAAAATGGTACGTGCCATCGAACGCCAACAGGAAATCAAAGAAAGTTTGTACATGATTCTTTTGACCAAAAGGGAAGAAGCAGCGATTAATTTGGCAATTACAGAGCCTTCCATAAAAGTTGTGGATTATTCAATTACAGGAAACACACCACTGTCTCCCAAAAGAAGTGTGATCCTGCTAGGGGCTTTTATGTTGGGTCTTTTGTTGCCGTTTGGTGCATTGTACTTATACTTCATCTCTGATACAAAAATCCATATCAAAGACGATTTATTGGCCATGTTGCCCAGCGTAACGGTAGCGGCAGAAATTCCGCACTTAGAAAAAGACCGAATGGTCATGGACGCCAACGACCGTTCGGTTTTAGGTGAGGCATTTAGAATTTTGCGAACCAACATTTCCTATTTGTTACCAGTCAAGCAAGACAGCAGCAAAGCGTTTGTCATTTTTACTACTTCGACCATCAAAGGCGAGGGTAAAACATTTACATCAACCAACACAGCCGTGGCTTTTACAGCACTCAATAAAAAAGTGTTGTTGATTGGTGCCGACGTAAGAAATCCACAGTTACACAAACTATTGGATGTTGACAAAAATCAGAAGGGATTAACCAATTACCTGTACGATACCAAAATTACTTGGCAAGAAACAATTAATAAGGGAGCAATCAACAATCCTAATCTTGATGTTATTTTCTCGGGTCCCATTCCACCAAATCCAGCTGAATTGTTATCTAATGGTCGTTTAGAGCAGTTGCTAGAAGAAGCAAAAGACATTTATGACTACATCATCGTAGATACAGCCCCAACGATTTTGGTTACAGATACTTTGTTAATTTCGCAACTGGCAGATGTAACACTCTACATGGTACGGGCCAATTATACAGATAAAAGTTTGTTGAAATACATCAAAGAATTGAATGAGCAACAAAAATTAAAAAATATGACATTCATTCTCAACGACATAGGCGCTGGAAAAGCGTATGGCTACGGCTACGGCTACGGCTATGGTTATAAATACAATTACGCTTACAATTACGGCTATAGCTATGGTTACAGTGAGGAAGTAGGTGGTGAAAAGAAAAAACGAAGTCTGTGGAGTAAAATTCTGAAAAAGTAATTTTTAATTAGTATAAAATACAATGCCTCAAGATAAAATATGGCTTTCCTCACCACACATGGGTGGAAGCGAACAAAAATATGTGCAAGAAGCTTTCGACACCAATTGGATTGCGCCGTTAGGCCCCCATGTAAATGGTTTTGAAAATGATTTGAAGTCTTTTTTGAAAAATGATACCAAACAAGTCGCTGTTTTATCCTCCGGAACTGCTGCGCTTCATTTAGGTTTGATCCAGCTCAACGTCGGTTTAAATGATTTAGTGATTTGTCAAAGTATTACTTTTTCGGCCTCTGCCAACCCAATTGTATATCTTGGTGCACAACCTGTTTTTGTTGATAGCGAAGAATTGACAGGAAATATTTGCCCTGTAGCTCTTGAGGATGCCATTCTTGATTGTATAAAAAAAGGTAAGAAACCTAAAGCAATCATTGCGGTGCATTTGTACGGAATGCCCTATCAAGTGGATGAAGTTCATGCGGTGGCTGAGAAATACAACATTCCAATCCTTGAAGACAGTGCCGAATCTTTAGGCAGCACCTATAAAGGAAGAAATTGCGGTACATTTGGTGCATTTGGAGTGCTTTCATTTAATGGAAACAAGATCATCACAACTTCAGGCGGTGGTGCATTAGTATGTCCTAATACTGAAACAAAAGACAAGACCGTTTTTCTATCAACACAAGCTAGAGACAATGCGCCGCATTATCAACACAGCGAAATTGGATATAATTACAGAATGAGTAATGTTTGCGCCGGCATTGGAAGAGGGCAAATGGAAGTTTTACAAGATCATATCAACCTCCGAAGAGCCATGAATGCTTTTTATGTGGAGTTGTTTAGCAAATATCCTTTTGTAAAAGTATTGCAAGAACCCAATGAAGATTATTACAGTAATTTTTGGCTTTCAGCGATCGTAATAAACCATGATGTGAAAAATCGAGAAGGTTTGCGTTTACATTTAGAAAGTGAGAACATTGAATCTAGACCGCTTTGGAAACCAATGCATTTGCAACCAATTTTTGAAAATGCACCTTTTTACGGTGGTAAAGTAGCAGAACATTTATTTGAAAATGGACTTTGTTTGCCTTCAGGTTCCAATCTTACGGATCATGATAGAGCAAGAATTAAGAAAGCGATCATAGCATATTTCGAATCATAAGGTTCGTTTTTATAAAGTAAGTCTCCAATCATTTGGAGACTTTTTTATTGGTATTGCACCAGTAAACATTGCTTTCCTATTGGGGTAAATTCGATTTGTTTTTGATGGTTTTTATTTCAAATGTCAATGGGAAGGAATTGTAAGTATATTTTGAAAGGAATGATTGTATTTATAGCAAAAGGTATAATATATTTTTTTACTTTTGCTTTTGTCAAAAAAATAAGGAAAATAATTTACTAATATGAGAACAATCCAATTTAGGGAAGCTATTTGCGAGGCAATGAGTGAAGAAATGCGTCGAGATGAATCGGTTTATTTAATGGGTGAAGAAGTTGCTGAATACAACGGAGCTTACAAAGCATCGAAAGGTATGTTAGATGAATTTGGTGACAAAAGAGTAATCGATACTCCCATCGCAGAGCTTGGTTTTGCGGGCATTGCTGTTGGTTCGGCCATGACAGGTTGCAGACCTATCGTTGAATTTATGACTTTCAACTTTTCATTAGTAGGGATTGATCAAATCATCAACAATGCGGCAAAAATGCGTCAAATGTCTGGAGGTCAGTTTTCAATGCCGATGGTTTTTAGGGGTCCAACAGCCTCAGCAGGTCAATTAGGCGCCACACACTCGCAAGCATTTGAAAATTGGTATGCCAACACTCCTGGTTTAAAAGTGGTTGTACCATCGAATCCTTATGATGCAAAAGGACTTTTGAAAGCTGCGATTAGAGATAATGATCCGGTGATTTTCATGGAATCTGAACAAATGTATGGCGACAAAGGCGAAGTGCCAGAGGGTGATTACACTATTCCACTTGGTGTAGCCGACATCAAAAGAGAAGGCACTGATGTAACGATTGTTTCTTTTGGAAAAATCATCAAAGAAGCCTACGCTGCTGCTGACACTCTAGCACAAGAAAATATTTCATGCGAAATCATCGATTTAAGAACGGTGCGCCCGATGGATTATGCAACCATTATTGCATCTGTTAAAAAGACAAATAGGTTAGTAGTTTTAGAGGAAGCTTGGCCTTTTGCAAGTGTGGCTTCTGAAATTACTTATATGATTCAAGAACAAGCATTTGACTATTTAGATGCGCCAATTCAACGCATCACAACCGCCGACACTCCTGCACCTTATTCTCCAGCTTTATTGAAAGAATGGTTACCAAATGCAGAAGATGTGGTAAAAGCTGTTAAAAAAGTGCTTTATCGTTCCTAACATTTCATTTAAACATTTATATTTGAAACTTCATCGTACAACAATTTCGATGAAGTTTTTTTTATTTTTTATGCAAAACTATTTAAGCAAATTCCTCATCTATCTTTTTCTTTCATCAAGTTTGTCGCTCATGGCACAAACGAAAGTTAGTGGTATTGTTACCGACGAAAACAACGAGCCGATTCCGTATGCAAACGTTTATTTTAAAAATTCAAGTGAAGGCTTGATAACCAATGAAAACGGAAGGTTTTACCTCGAATCCGAAAAAACTTATCCTGTTTTGATTGTTTCCTTTATTGGTTATAAAACCCAAGAAATTAAACTGACTAAATCAGTCGTTTACAACATGGAAATCAAACTGTTGGAAGGCGAAATATTGAATGAAGTGGTGATTTATTCCGGCAAACTTTCAAAAAAGAACAATCCAGCGATTGATATTTTACGAAAAATTTGGGCTAGAAAACGCAAAAACGGATTACGTCAATTCAAACAATATCAATTAGATAAATATGAAAAAGTTGAATTTGACATGAACACGATTGACAGTGCATTCATGGCAAGTAAACTTTTTAAAGGTATGGAATTTATTTTTGAGCAAGTCGATACATCAAGCATCACTGGAAAAACCTATCTGCCGATTTTCATCAATGAATCCATTTCTGAAGTTTATGGCGACAACCAAAACAATAAAGAGCGTGAAATTTTAAAGGCTAACAAAAACTCAGGATTTAATACCAACCAACAAATCATTGCTTTTGTAAAAGATTTATATGCTGATTACGATATTTACGACAATTATTTAAAATTCTTTGACAAAGATTTCGTAAGTCCACTGTCTAGAACGGGGATTGATGTTTATAATTATGCCTTGGCAGACAGTACGTTTATTGACAATAAATGGTGCTACAACATTATATTTTATCCAAGACGAAAAGGCGAATTGACTTTCAAAGGCGATTTTTGGGTGAATGACACCACATTTGCCATCAAAAAAATCAACATGGCAGTCACGAAAAGTGCCAACATCAACTGGGTAAAAGAAATCTATATCGAGCAAGAATTTGAAGTGTTGAATGATTCTGTATTTCTTTTAAAAAGAGATCATTTTATGTCCGATTTCGCTTTGCGTAAAAAGGAAGAATCAAAAGGCGTTTATGGAAAAAGAACCACTTTGTTTAAAAACCATGTGTTTAATATTGAAAAACCAGCGCAGTTTTATAGAGAAGAAGTCAATTTTTATGACAATTCCATTTATGATAAACCTGATGAGTTTTGGCAAGAAAACCGATTTGAAAGTTTAAGCAAAGACGAACTGGGAGTGTACACGATGTTGGATACGCTTCAAACAGTGAAGAAATTCAAACAAATGTATAATCTCGTTTCCATTTTGGGAAGTGGTTATATCCAAAAGGGAGTGATAGATTATGGTCCTATTTTTTCTATTTTTGGTTATAATGATGTGGAAGGACTTCGAATGAGAGTGGGAGGTCGAACTTATTTCGGTCCGAACGACCGTTGGCGATTGCAAGGTTATACCGCTTATGGTTTTAAAGATCAAAAAGGAAAGTACGGATTTTCAGGTAAGTGGCTCTTGAATCCCAAAAACCGATTGATTCTTTCGGGAGGAAATCGTCGGGATGTAGAGCAAATTGGCGCCAGCTTAACCACCACCAATGATGTTTTAGGTCGAAGTTTTGCCTCGTCAGCACTTTTTACAACCGCAGTGAATGACAAACTGACCAATATCAATTTAACTTCTGTCGGCATTGAAATAGAACCTTTAAAGAATTTTACTTTGCAAACGGGGTTTACCTACAGGACTTTAGAAACCGCCTCAAGAACATTCAACCTTAATTATTTTACAGACATTGAAAATGGCATTTTTAGAGGCGATTTGGATCAATCCGAAGCATATTTTCAAATAGACTATACTCCCGGACGAAAAACCATTGGTTACGGAGTGGAACGAACTTTGGTTGACAACAACTACTCAAGATTTTTTGTCAATTTCAGTAAAGGGTTGAAAGGTACTTTTGGTAGCGATTTTAATTATGAAAAAGTGCAACTTTATTTCAAACAACCCGCCAATATTGGTGGTTTTGGACGGATGTTTTTCATCACCGAACTCGGAAAAACTTTTGGAGATGTGCCATTAGGTTTGCTGAGCGTTGTGCCAGGAAATCCAACTTATTTCTTGATTGAAAACACGTTCAACAACCTTAATTTCTATGAGTTTGTTACCGATACGTATGCCACTTTTCAATTAGAACATCATTTTAACGGACGTTTATTCTCTAGAATTCCTGTTTTGAGAGAAATGAATTTAAGAGAAATTGTCGGAGTAAAAGGAGTTTATGGTTCTATTTCCGATGCTAACCGTGCGTTGAACGCCTCTGATTTGACTTACTTAGCACCCGAAAACGGCTATTGGGAATACAGCGCTGGTATTGGCAATATTTTCAAAGTTTTTAGATTAGATGTTTCTTGGCGAGGCACTTACAGAAGTTTGCCCGATGCCAATAAATTTGCCATTAAAGGTTCGTTTGGATTCTATTTCTAATATGATGCTTTGTTTTTTTGCTTTTCCTGAATCCAAAGCGAAAGGTATTTTGTGCTTTGTAGGGATTGGTGTTGCAACATTTGACCCACAAAGTTTTCTTGTCGATTGAAGTTGAGTGTTTGTATCGATTCGGTGATTTTATTTATAAATGACCATTTAAAATCATTTTGGTGAAATGAAGTTGCTAGGATTTCAAAACCAATTTTTTGTGCATTTTGCCAAGCAGATTCATTTTCATATAAAAACGCCGCTGCATGGGCAAAATCAATCGGATTGTTTTTTACTGCCCCATTCCATTGATTATCAAACGAGATGCCTTCCGCACCCATAGATGTTGTAATGCTCGGCGTGCCTGTTTCCATCGATAAAATCAATTTTCCTTTGATGCCTGCGCCAAATCGCAAAGGTGCAAGCAACATCCGATGTTGATAGAAGACTTCCTCGGCATTTGATGCGTGTCCATGCACAAAAAATCGCTCTTTAGGCTGATGCAAATCCGTTACTTTTTGTGAAGCAAAAGCACCATAAATATGCAGTCGAGCCAAAGGAAGCAATGAACTAAGCAATGGCCAAATGTCTTTTTTTAAATACAAAACCGCATCCCAATTGGGTTCGTGAAGAAAATTTCCTATAAAGAAAAAATCTTTCCTTTGTTGAACATGAGGTATAGTCGCCCGGTCTTTCTCTGAAAGAACTTTTGCGAAAAGTGGCAAATAGTGTAGTAATTTGGGTGGAATTTTAAAATGCTCTGTGAGCAATTTCATTTCTTCTTTTGAAATAATCAAAGTAAGATCTGAACGAAAAATAGCCGCTATTTCTCTGAAAGCAATATCCGTTTGAAAATCTTCTGTTTGCAATGCTCTATTGGCTTTGTGTGCCGATTGTCGGGCTTTTCTGAGGAAATGCAAATCTTCTGTGTCCAAAATTCGTAATGCGTTAGGAAGCACGGCTGCCACACGCCATCCATATTGTTCTTCTGAAATAAAGCGATCAAAAACAACAATTTTCGGTTGTAAATCACGCAGAAAATCATCGAAAGCATCATCATTTAAATTGATGTGCACTTCTTTTACTTTTGAATTTGAAAAATCATGCGAATATGCGCTTTTCTGGGCTGCGCAGGCAAAACAAACTTCAAAACCAGTTGCTAAAAAAATCTCAATGAGTTGCAACATTCTGGTGCCCGCAGCAGAAGCATTCGGCGAAATCCATTGATGTCCGATGATTAAAACTTGTTGATCGTTCATGCTGTAAATTAACCAAAAAAATCACTGCTGACCGACTAAATTTTCAAAAATATTTATATCTATTTAATTTTCAATTGGTTATGTTTGCTTTTATAAAT
>JBEILV010000016.1:0-27164 GCA_040379105.1 Flavobacterium sp. | reverse complement strand
GGAACTCCAAAAACCGCCCGAAAGAGCACCATTAGGTCCTAAACCTAAACCTAAACCACTTGAAATTTGCGGTGCAGCAGTTGAGTTTCCTTGAAACACATACAAAGCATCCCATCTATTTTCGACATGGAAAGCAGTAAAAGTAACTGTTACTAAGTCTGTGGGGTTTTGAGGACAAATGGTTATCGTGCTATTAGTGTTGGCAGCATAATTGGCTGTTGGTCCACCAGAATCGAAAAATTGACCGCCACAAGCGGGTGGTGCAATTTGTGTAGTAAAGTTTTGAGGACCTACTTGCGCACTCGAATTATTTGCGGAACAAATAGAACGAACATAAAAACTATATTGTGTTGCTGGTGCAAGCCCTGAAATTGGAAATGGATTTGTGTTTGCAGTTACAATAGTTCCTGTGCCAGGCACAAAACCTTGAGGGCCATATTCGATTTGCCATTGCGTAGCGCCGTTCGGGTCTGTCCAGTTTAAAGTGGCAGTTGTACTCAAAACGGCAGTTGCTGACAAAGCAGTTGGATTCAAACATTGTTCGATTAACACAACATCATCAATTAACCAGTTGTCGCCGCTTCCGTTGATACCTGCAATGGCTTGCACATTACTTCTAACAAAAGCGATGTGTACATTGTTGCCAACATTACCAATCAAGGATAAGATTTTCTCTTCATAAACGTCAAATTGCGCCACAAGAGTCAACTCTGTCCAAGTTTCAAGCGTGGTGTATGCAGCTAAAACAGTTGGGTCTGGATTGGTTGAAATACGCACACTGAAAGTTGAGCCTTGATTGCCTGCCAATTCATTACGGGTAAAAAACCGCAATTGACCATTGGTAGGAACTAACACTTGCGGTGTGATCAGCCAAGTTTGACGCTCTTGACCCACGGCTGTGGTTTGACGTGCTGTTCTTGCAGCACCCACCGAAGCGGTATTCGTCAACGCTGTGTTGGTGGTTCTTGTCCACGGATTCACGGCAGAACCAACACCATTGGTGGTCATTGTCCAGTCAGTAGGTGGGAAAGTAACATCTTCAAAGTCTTGGTCTATAACTTGCGAAAAGGCAAATACAGACAAAAACAAAAATAAGAGTAACGTAATTTTTTTCATTATTATTTAGTTTAAGTAGTCTTTAGGGGTCTAAATTAAAAATAATTTATTAAAATTTATGCTTTACTTATGATTTGTTGGAGTTAAAATTGAATATTAACAAAAAAAAAGTTGAATTGTTAAATATTAAACTTAAATAAAAACTTTAGATTTTTAAAAATTCAAACCTTTTTAACTTAGTATATTTGCCCAAAATAAGGATGTTTTGAATACTTGTAAAATCTACTTTGCTTCCGACCAACATTTCGGGGCACCAAACCAAATTCAAAGTGCTAAAAGAGAGAAAATTTTTCTTGAATGGTTAGAATTTATTGAAAAAGATGCTACCGCTCTTTTTTTGCTTGGCGATTTGTTCGATTTTTGGTTTGAATACAAGACGGTTGTTCCAAAAGGATTTGTTCGTATTTTGGGAAAACTTGCTTCGATGTCTGATCAAGGAATTCCTATTTACTTTTTTGTGGGCAATCATGATTTATGGATGACGGACTATTTTAAAACCGAATTGAATATTAATGTTTTTCATGATCCACAAAAATTTTCTTTTCAAAATAAATCGTTCTTTATCGGGCATGGCGATGGGAAGGGTCCCGGCGATTTGGGTTATAAAAGAATGAAAAAAGTTTTTACGAGTCCATTTTTTCAATTTCTATTTCGTTGGTTGCATCCCGATATTGGGGTTAAAATTGCACAGCATTTATCAATTAAAAACAAATTAATTTCTGGTGCTGAAGATATTCGTTTTTTAGGCGAAGAAAGTGAATGGCTAGTGCAATATTCTAAAAGAAAACTTGAAAACGAGCATTTTGACTATTTCATTTTTGGGCATCGTCATTTGCCTCTAGAAATTCCTCTTTCTGAAATAAGCACTTATTTTAACTTAGGCGATTGGATTCAATATTACACGTATGGTGTGTTTGATGGCGATCAATTCAAACTTGAGAAATTTAGATAAACTTTTTTGACACATTATATGGTGCAAAAGCCTTGACTTATATTTCATCGTTAGGTTTACAAATGTCTTCCCGTTTTTTTAGTTAATTTTTGAATAGCAGTATCATTTTCTAAAATAAAAAAATCCCCATTACTGAGGATTTCTTATTCATAAGAGTTAGTTGTTAATTTCTGTTTACAATGGCTTCACCTTGTGTCCACTTAGTTACATTTGCAACTCTAAAGTCTTGAAAGTCAACTTCGTTTAAACCTTTGGAAGTCCAAAAAAACCATTTGCCTACTTTTTTTCCGTTTTCGTAAAAGCCCATGGCTGTTTTTTTACCATTTTCATCATAAGCTACCCAAGATCCATGAGGTTTGCCTTCCTTAAAACTTCCTTTTTGAGCCACTTGCCCGTTTTCATAATAATAAGTACTCACCACCGTATTGTTAACAATTTCTTTACTTACGTTTTTGTCTTGCGCCGTTGCTATAAACCCAAATAGCAAAAGGCTTAAAATCATTAAATTTTTCATAATAGGATGGTTTTTTAAATTAATTATAGAGCAAATGTAAATAATTAATTTACAATAAAAAAACAATCGCTTAACAATTTAGTAACATTGAGAAAATTTTAATATTTGTTCCTCTTGCCTAAAGCCAATAGAGCAACATAATAGTAGGAATAAAATAGATCACAATTGTGCGTGCACCATCATAATCTTTGGCAATCCGCTGTCCGAAAAGCAACATTAAAAAAGTAAAAGCGCTAAAACTGCCTGCGTAGATTCCAAGAATCGTATCGTCGTGAAATACTATTTGAAATACACTTGCGAGCGACAAAATACCTGAAACGATTTCCAATACTAAAATGCTCATCAAAGCCATCGGGACGTGGTTTTTTATGAAAGTTTGAGAAAAATGACCTTCCAACCAACCAAGATTGTCTTTCCAATGAAAAAGTTTGTCGTAGCCCGACTGTAAAAAAGTGAGTGCTAAAAAAAGCAAAACGAATATTGATGCTATATCTTCCATGATAATTTATTTTTTATGAATGAGTCTCGTTAGTTTGATTGATAAATCAGATAAAATGATTTTGGCATTGCCATTTCTTTCAATATGATACATGGCTTCCGCTATTTCGTGATAAATTTCAGCAATATTAGATCCATTGACGAAAGGCGCAAATTTTTCTAATTTAAAATTCTCGGCGGTTGGTTCTAAGAAAACCAATGATTTTGCTTGGTATTGAATCAACATGGCTTGGCGAAACATTTCGATGCAAAAAAGCAAGAAATTCTTTTGCGTTTCCCTGCCCAATTTGGCAATATTTTCGCTCCATTCCAACAAATCAATAATTGCTTTTTTATTGCCTTTTGCCTTAAAAGCAGCACGAACCCACAAAACAAACCATTGTTCAAATTGAAATGATTCATCTTCTTCATTATAAAGTTTGAGCGCTTTGTTCAAATTTCCTTGTGCTTGATGCGCCAATTTTAAAGCTTGTTTCGGTTCAATCTGCAATCGATTTGTTAGATGATCTGCCATCAATTTTTCTGGAATCCCATTAAAATGAAGCGTTTGGCATCTTGACCGGATGGTCTGCAAAATATCTTCTTCGTGTTCGGTTATTAAAATCAACAAAGTTTCGGGCAATGGTTCTTCAATAAGTTTTAATAATTTGTTCGATGCTTGCACATTAATGAGTTCAGCAGCCCAAATCACTATCACTTTATAACCACCTTCGTAGGATTTAAGAGAAAGTAGTTTCAAAATATCAACAGCATCTTGCACTCTAATTTCACCCTGCTTGTTTTCAACATCCAGCGTTTGATACCAATCAAAAACTCCACCGTAAGGATTGCTTTGTAAAAACGAACGCCATTCATTCGAAAAGTCCAGACTTCTTGGATTTTTCGATACACTTTTTGTTGTGAAAGTAGGATAAAAAAAATGCAAATCAGGATGTGCTAATTTGCCAAACATCGCATTAATCCCATTTTTTTGCGCTTCGGTTTTGGCTTGTGTTTGCAAAATATAATGTGTGTAAGCAATTGCCATTGGCAAAGTGCCACTTCCTTCTGGACCAACAAACAACTGCGCATGCGGAATTCGGTTTTGAGAGGCCGTTTGCATCAAATGATTTTTGATGTGCTCTTGTCCTAAAATATCTGAAAATGTCATAGCACAAATATAATTTTTCTTTTTAATGCTTTTGTCTTTGAACTTTATAAAAGCATAACTTCCACAAAAAAACGAAAACGTTTTCATTAAAAATTCATTTTTTTGATGCTTTTGCATTCATAAAATGACAACTTTTAAAAATCAAAAATCCTATCTTTGTAATCAATAACCAAAACTAAAAAAATTATTTTTATGAATACAGTTCAAAATTTTGATTTTAAAGATAAAAAAGCACTCATCCGTGTAGATTTTAATGTCCCTTTAGATGCTGATTTTCAGGTGACTGATGCCAACAGAATAGAAGCTGCCAAACCAACAATAGATAAAATTTTAGCCGATGGCGGTTCTGTAATTTTAATGTCGCATTTAGGCCGTCCTAAAGGTGTTGAGGCAAAATATTCTTTATCTCACATTGTAAATAAAGTAAGTGAGGTTTTGGGTGTTCCTGTAAAATTTGCCACGGATTGTGTGGGTGAAATTGCCGAAACGGCTGCTTCCAATTTAAAATCAGGCGAAGTTTTGCTTTTAGAAAATTTGCGTTTTTATAATGAAGAAGAAGCTGGCGACTTGGCATTTTCTGAAAAACTTTCAAAATTAGGCGATATCTATGTGAATGACGCTTTCGGAACCGCACACCGAGCGCACGCTTCTACAACCATTGTTGCTCAATTTTTCCCTCATCATAAATGTTTTGGTTTGCTGCTTGCCAAAGAAATCGAAAGTATTCATAAGGTATTGAAAGACAGCGAAAAACCTGTTACCGCAGTGTTAGGTGGCTCTAAAGTTTCATCTAAAATTACGGTGATCGAAAACATTCTTGATAAAGTGGATCACATGATTATTGGTGGCGGTATGACGTTCACTTTCATCAAAGCTTTGGGTGGAAGCATCGGCGATTCTATTTGTGAAGACGACAAACTCGACTTGGCATTAGACATTTTGCGTCAAGCGAAAGAAAAAAATGTACAAATTCATATTCCTGTGGATGTTATTGCTGCAGATGCTTTTTCTAACGATGCCCAAACTAAAGTGTGCGATGTAACCAAAATTGAAGCGGGTTGGCAAGGTTTGGATGCAGGACCAAAATCTTTAGAGAATTTCCAAAAAGTAATCATGGATTCTAAAACTATTCTTTGGAATGGTCCATTGGGCGTTTTTGAACTTGAAAAATTTTCAAACGGCACAATCACTTTAGGTAATTTTATTGCTGAAGCGACCAAAAACGGAGCTTTTTCGTTGGTAGGCGGTGGCGATTCTGTTGCGGCGGTAAAACAATTTGGCTTAGAACCGAAAATGAGCTATGTTTCTACAGGCGGTGGAGCAATGCTCGAAATGCTTGAAGGAAGAGAATTGCCTGGGATCACAGCCATTTTAGCGTAATTTTTTTATAAAACATTTGACTTATCTGATGTGAATAGTCAGGTAAGTCAAATTTCTTTTTTGGGTGTTCCCCGCTGAAAATAGCGGGTCGGGTTTTCCGCTATATCCCCGAAAATTTCGGGGGATGCCGCTTCAACCCCTAACACGAGAGTAGTAGAATTGAAAAAAATTGGGATCAAATCAAAATTAAGGTCACAATTTAAAAATTATAATGTCGTTACTATTAAACAAATAGTAGAGAATGCGATTAGAATATTAAAAAAATGAAATACAAACACTTTCTTGGATTGTCGATTTTAATGATGAATGTAGCTTTTGCACAAGTGAACGAAAATCAGCAAGCCAATCAAAATGTACCAAAACAATCCCTTTTAGATTCAATAAAAAGTAAATTCGTTTACCACGAAACAGCAGCTTGCGTGGACGATCGTTGGGTGGAATACTACATGAACGAAGATTTGTTTCAACAGATGGAACGCGACCTAGAAATCGTTGCAGACCAAGATACTGTTGTGTTCGATTTGTCCACAAAGCTATTAAAAAAACGATTGCTGCATTTAGATTCAAAATCGGCTTTTAACATCACGTACAATCCTCATTTAGAACAAAGTATAAAATATTATTTAAAAAATAGAAAAAGATCTTTCGAACGATTGATCGGCATGTCCGAATATTATTTTCCGTTTTTTGAAGAAGCACTTGCAAAATATAATTTACCTCTAGAGATCAAATATTTAGCCATTGTAGAATCCGCTCTAAACCCGAAAGCTGTTTCAAGAGTTGGCGCCACTGGCCTTTGGCAATTTATGTATGGCACGGCAAAACAATATAAACTTGAGGTCAATACCTACGTGGACGAGCGCAGCGATTTATTGAAAGCAACCGACGCTGCTTGTCAATATATGTCGAACATGTATCAGATTTTTGGCGATTGGGACATGGTTTTGGCTTCTTACAACGCAGGTCCTGGCAATGTGAGCAAAGCCATCCGAAGATCGGGAGGCAAACAAAACTATTGGAACATCCGACCGTTTTTGCCGAAAGAAACGCAAGGTTATGTGCCAGCGTTTTTAGCCACAATGTACGTATATGAATTCTATAAAGAACATGGTTTTGAACCTCAAAAATTCACTTACAAACCAATGATGACCGACACTATTTTGGTAAAACAGAATATCACATTCAAACAATTGTCTGATTTACTCGACATGAGTTTGGGCGAATTACAATTTCTAAATCCTTCATACAAAAGAGATTTTGTGCCTTTTCAAACCGATAAAAAGCATTTTATCCGCTTGCCATTAGACAAAATAGCGGTCATGACTTCAAATGAGGCATTGATATATTCTTATGTTACGTCAGATTTTGCGAAAGCAGAGCAACCTTCCGAGCAAGTGGAAGTGTATGTGGAAGAGGTGAAATATCATACCGTTCGAAAAGGCGATAATTTGGGAAAAATTGCTAATAAATACGATGTTTCTGTAACCAATCTTAAAAAATGGAATGGTTTGAAAAGTAATAATATTACGGTCGGAAAAAAGCTCAAAATAGAATCTGGGCGAAAAGTGATAAAACAAGTGAAGAAGCCAGAAACAGATGTGGCCACAAAACCTGTAGAAAACAAAAATGAAGCAGTAGCAATCGCACCCCAAAGTGCAATTGAAACAGCTGAGATTGCGCCAGATTCATTGGTTTCCGAACCAGAAGTAGCCAATGTTCAAGAAGAATCGAAACAAGAAGTTGCCAAAAAACGCATCCATAAAATTCAAAAAGGGGAAAGTTTATTTTTGGTTTCAAAAAAATACAATGTTTCTATTGATGATTTAAAAAAATGGAACCAGTTGGAAAGCAATAAAATAAATGTAGGAACAGAATTGATTGTTTTTAGCGATGTAGATGTATTAACCACAGAATCAGAAGAAAGCACACAAGTTTCGCAGCGTTACAAAACTTATTTAGTTCAAAAAGGGGATTCCCTTTATAGTATTTCGCAAAAATTGAAAAGTGTAACGGTTACGGATTTGAAAAAATGGAATGCATTGAAAAACAGTGAAATCAAACCAGGGATGAAACTTATTGTTCAAAAACCCTAAATGGCATGTTAATTGATGCAGTGTTTTCTTTGAAAAACCTATTTGAAATGAAAAAAACCATCCTTATTCTCTCGTTTTTTATTGTTTTTATTGCCTGTAAAAAAGCCCCAAATGACGATACTTCGGGCTTAAGAGAATCGGCAGGAAGAATCAATACGCTGTCAATTATCACTGAAAATAATTTGTGGAATGGCGCTTTGGGCGATAGTATTCGATCAAAATTTGCCTCGCCTGTAGATGGTTTGCCACAACAAGAACCACTTTTTACTTTAAAACAATATACTCCCGAACTTTTCAATGGCTTCATTTCTACTACCAGAATTGCATTGATCATTGGAAAAACAAATATCAACGTGTTTGAAATTAGAATCAATGAGCTGGCGCAGCCGCAAACAACTGTTCATATCGGTGGCACTTCAATTGAAGAAACAATAAAAATTCTTGAGAAAAATTATCCAAAAGTGATCGAAGCCTTCAAAAAACAAGAATTGGAAGAAAACCAACGAAGAATTCAAAAATCGTTATTGAATGTTGATAAAATTAAAAAGAAATTTGGTGTAAATGTTAAAATTCCAGATGCTTACAAGTATATTATCGAAAAAGATAAATTTATGTGGATTCGAAAAGAAACACACTCTGGAAATGCGAGTTTGATGATTTATGAAGTGCCAATTGCGCTACTAAAAAACGAAAACGATGTGATTCAAAACATTGTTCAAATGCGCGATACGATTGGAAAAAATATTGAAGGCACTTTGCCCAACACCCACATGATCACGGAAGCTGCTTACGCACCCTATTTGTTTGAAATTCAGTTGAAAGGAAAGCCTACTTTTGAAACTAAAGGCACTTGGGAATTGAAAAATGATTTTATGGGAGGCCCTTTTATCAACTACGCAATTTTGGATGAAGTCAACAATCGTTATTTGGTATTAGAAGGATTTTGTTATAATCCATCCACTTCAAAAAGAGATTTAATGTTTGAACTAGAAGCGATTATAAAATCTGTGCAGTTTTTGAAAAAATAATAATTGCTTCACAAATAATTAGTGGGTCGGTCTTGATCTTTTTTGCAAAAGATATAGTAAAAGTTTTATTGCAAAAAAACAAGTTTGAATTTTTTTAGTTTTATGATTGATTAAAAATTATGGGTGGAATACTCCAAGCATTTCAACGTATTCTGAAGTAGCAAATCCACCCGGATTGCAACCCATTTCGCCTTCAGGAATTGGGATATTGAGTTCTTTGTAATATTCTACCCAAGCTGTTGCAAATTCATTGGTTTTCGGACTTTTGAAAGTCATCGGTTGCAACGAAAATAAAGGTTTTCCTTGTGCAGATAAAAACGCATCGTAAATCAATTCGCTGCAATAATATGCTTCATTATCATATAAATACGCATCGTCATAAGGTGTGCCGATTTGTGCTTTTGCAAATGAAATCGCATTCGGAATCAAAGGTAGGAATGCTTCTTTCAGTCTTCCTACAAAATGAGGTTTTTGGCTGTTCGACTGGAATTTTTCAAGCGAAACCACACGAACCGAATTGCCCGCCGCTTCAATGATTTTGATGGAATCATTTTCAATAAAAACCATTCCTAAATGATTAAATCGATGATTTTTATAAGCGGGAGTCACTTCTAAAATAGCATCGCACAATGGGCCACAATCTAAAGTTTGAAAAATAAAATCGCCGTTTTGAAGTGCAATTTCCTTTTGTTGACAGGCATTAAAAAATAATATTGTGATTGAAATAGAGAATAATTTGAGTCGGTTCATTAATTTGTTTTGTAGTGAAAATTGGTAGTTATTGATTTTTTCGGTTCAACCTCCATTCGTTTAATCTTTTAAAAGAATCTTCAATTGAAGAAAACGCAACATTTTCAGCTTCTTTAATCAAATCTAAAAATGCTTCTTGCGATAGAGGTTTGCCGGGTTTTGCCAGGTTTTTTTCTTTTTTAAGGGGTGTTTTCATCAGAGTTTACATCTTAATCTTTCTTGCTTTTTTAATCTCTTTCGGGGAACGACTACAATGAAAAGCTCTTAAAACTTCAATAGTTTTAGGTTTAATCCTGTAAATAATCAAATAAGAACCTAAAATGATATTTCTGTAAATCTTTGTTTTGGTTTCTAAATGACGACATTCAGGATGAAGTAGGTATTGGGTTTCGAGCAACAAAATCAAATTTCTTAGGTCCTGAATAAAATAAATTGCTGCTTTTTCACCAAATGATTCTTCGCCATGTTCGTAAATATCAATAATATCATTTAAGTAAAATGATGATCGAATTACTTTTTTCGGTTCAACCTCCATGCTTCAAATCGCTGTTGAAATTCTTCATCTGTATAAAAATCGCCATTTTCAGCTTCTTTAATCAAATCTAAAAATGCTTCTTGCGATAGAGGTTTACCAGGTTTTGCAAGGTTTTTCTCTTTTTTGTGGGATGTTTTCATCTTAATTTGATTAGAAAATTGAATTTAAAAGTACTAAAAACTTTTTTAAAATTAAGATTGTGATATTTTTTTAACAAAGTCGTCAATCGAAAAAGCATCTTCAACAGAATAATCGCCAATTTTTGTTCTGCGTAAAGCCGACAAATGCGCTCCCGATTGCAAGGCTGCGCCAAAATCAAACGCTAACGAACGGATGTAAGTGCCTTTGCTACATTTGACTCTGAAATCTACTTTTGGAAGTTCGATTTTCGTGATTTCAAATTCGTAAATGGTGGTTTTTCTGCTCTGAATTTCAATCGTTTCGCCCAAGCGTGCGTGTTCATACAGTCGCACTCCTTCTTTTTTAATGGCAGAAAAAATAGGTGGTTTTTGGTCAATTTCGCCTAAAAATTGTTGGGTCGTTGCTATAATTAACTCGTTTGTAATATGGTCAATCGAAAATGTTTTGTCGATTTCTGTTTCTAAATCATAAGACGGAGTCGTGGCGCCCAAAGTGAAAGTGCCTGTATATTCTTTGGCCTGTGCCTGAATCTGATCGATGGTTTTGGTGGCTTTTCCTGTGCAAACAATCAAAAGTCCGCTTGCTAACGGGTCTAAAGTGCCTGCATGACCAATTTTGAATTTTTTAAGAGCTGGAAATGCTTTTTTGAATTCATATTTCAGTTTGTTCACTGCTTGAAACGACGACCATTGCAAAGGCTTGTCGATCAATAAAACTTGTCCGCTTAAAATGGTTTCAACTGTCATTAGATGATGGTCAGTTTCATCACAAAAAAGTGAATGATTAAAATTGTGATGCCCGCCGCAATTCGGTAGTAACCAAACATTTTGAAGCCGTTTTTGCTCAAATATCCAATAAAAGATTTGATGGCAATCATCGCCACAATAAAACCAACTACATTGCCTACAATCAGTAAATTAACTTGTTCTTCGTTCAACACAAAACCAGCTTTGTAATAGTCATACAGTTTTTTTACGGTGGCTCCCAACATTGTAGGAATGGCTAAGAAAAATGAGAATTCGGCGGCTGTGGTGCGAGAGAGTTTTTGCGACATACCGCCCACAATACTTGCGCCACTTCGAGAAACTCCCGGAATCATAGCCAAACATTGAAAGAAACCAATTTTTAATGCCGTAAGATAGGTAATGCTTTGTGCATTGTCCGAATTTTCTGGGTCAGAATATTTCCCAAACCAATCGTCAACTTTCAAGAGTAAAACACCACCAATGACCAAAGAAACAGCCACAGTGACAGGACTTTCCAGTAAAGAATCAATCACATCATTGAGCAACAATCCTAAAACCACAGCAGGTAAAAATGCCACAAATAATTTGTAGTAAAAATCTACCGATTGAAAAAATCTTTTGAAATATAAAACTACCACCGAAAGAATCGTTCCTAATTGAATCACGATGGTGAAAAGTTTGGTAAAATCGTCTTGTGCAATCCCAAAAAAAGAGGAGGCAATAATCATGTGTCCAGTGGAAGAAACAGGCAAAAATTCGGTAATTCCTTCAATCACTGCCAACACAATAGCTTCTAATAAATCCATGTTTTAGGCTTGTTTTGGTTTTTTAAGAATGGAATAAATCACAACGCCAAATCCAGCCAAAACCACGGTAGGTGCCAATCTGATTCTGCGAAAGCTAAATACATCTTCGTTGAAAACATTTGGGTCATCGCTGGCTCCGCCTGCCATTAAAATGAAGCCCACGGCAACAATTAAAAGTCCGATAACGAGTATTTTATAATTCGTTTTATCAAATAAAAACACAGGTTTTTGTGGTTGAGTTTCTTTCGCCATAATGAATGATTGAAGTTTTAATATAAATCGTCTGTTCTAAGATTAAGGAATTTTTGGGTTGCAAAGAAAGTGCTGAACCACGAAATCAGGATGCCAAAAAGCAAAACGCCTCCTAACAATGAAAATGTGACAATAGGTTCGCTTAAAACACGCAAACTGGGCAAATTTTCATCTAAATAAAGCAACAAACTATAAATGGCAATGATCGCCAAAACAGCTCCGATGATGCCAAGGCGAATGCTGCGCCAAATGAAGGGTTTTCTGATGAATGATTTGGTAGCGCCCACCATTTGCATTGTTTTGATAATAAAACGATTGGAATAAATCGATAGTCGCATCGAACTGTTGATTAGAAGCACAGAAATCACGATAAAAAATCCGCTGATAATCAAAATCCAGAAGGATATTTGTTTGATTTTTTCGTTTACTTCGTCCACTAAAAATTTATCGTAAACCAATTCAATGACCATCGGTTCGTTCGTCAAAGATTTTTCAATTTTCGCCAAACTATCTTTCACAACGTAAGGCGCTTTAAGATAAATATCGTAAGAATTTTTCAATGGATTGATGCCTATAAACGACACAAAATCTTCGCCTAATTCTTTGCTGTGGGTTTCGGCAGCTATTTCCTTCGAAACAAAAGCATGACTCTTAATGAAAGCCAAAGAATTTAATCGTTCTCCGTACGCTTTCATCACGCTATCGTTCGCCTCGTCATAAAAATAAACCGACATCGGGATTTGTTCCTTGAATTCGTTGGTGATTTTTTTAGAGTTGACCACAAAAAAAGCCAGTGTACCCAATAAAAATAGCACTAAAAAAACACTCAAAACTACCGAGAAGTAGGAAGAAATGAGTCGTCGTTTTTGATATTTTTCGTATGAAGAAGCCATAAAATTCAATTAAGTGGTAAAATTATAAAAAGAAATGATTTTAGATTGGTTAAACACATTTAAAGTTTTGACTTTGCTACAATAACGCTATTTTTGCGATTAAATTGGGTTATTTGAAGCATTACATAGAATAATTTCGTTTCATTTTTTCAAATCAATCCGATGAAACAAACCAAAAGAATATAACATTCATGAAATACAATCCGAACGAAATCGAGGCCAAATGGCAAAAATATTGGTCAGAAAACCAAACTTTTAAAGCATTACAACCAAACGAAGTTGCAAATTCTTCCATCGGAAGCAAGGGGGCTTATTATGTTTTAGACATGTTTCCTTATCCTTCGGGAGCGGGATTGCATGTGGGCCATCCGCTGGGCTACATCGCTTCGGACATTGTGGCAAGATACAAAAGACATCAAGGTTTTAATGTTTTGCATCCGCAAGGCTATGATTCTTTCGGGCTTCCCGCCGAGCAATATGCCATTCAAACGGGGCAACATCCCGAGAAAACCACCCGAGAAAACATTGCACGCTATCGAGAACAATTGGACAGAATCGGATTTTCATTTGATTGGAGTAGGGAAGTGCGCACTTCAAATCCAGAGTATTACAAACATACGCAATGGATTTTTATTCAATTGTTTGAATCGTGGTACAACAAAGATACCGACAAGGCAGAGAGCATTTGCACCTTGATGCAGGCATTTGAAAAAAATGGAAATGCCCATGTAAATGCCGTTTGCGATGACAATATTGCGGCTTTTACAGCTGAAGAATGGAAATCTTTTTCATCGGAACAACAACAAAAAATCTTACTTCAATATCGATTGACTTATTTGGCAGAAACCGAAGTCAATTGGTGTCCGGCGTTGGGAACCGTTTTGGCTAACGACGAAATTGTGAACGGTGTTTCAGAACGAGGCGGACATCCTGTGATTCGTAAAAAAATGACGCAGTGGAGTATGCGAATTTCAGCGTATGCCGAAAGATTATTGCAAGGTTTAAATGACATTGACTGGAGCGAATCCATCAAGGAAGCGCAAAGAAACTGGATTGGGAAATCAGTAGGCGCAGAGGTATTTTTCCCCATCCTATCCTTCCCCAAAGGGGAAGAGAAGTCTGTTCTTGAAAAGACTGCGGGATATATGACAGGTGGTAGCAATTCTCACATTAATATACATTTTGCAAAAGAACACAGAAAAAATCCAACCGAAGCTGAGAAAATTTTATGGAATAGTTTAAGAAATAAAAACCTTGGCGAAAAATTCAGACAGCAACATTTAATTGATAATTACATTGTTGATTTTGTCTGTTTATCAAAGAAGTTAGTAATAGAAGTTGATGGTGGTTACCACAGCACGCAGGAACAAAAGTTATTAGATAATGACAGAACAATCATTTTAGAATCTAAAGGATATAAAGTAATTAGATTCACGAATGAGGAAATAATTGGAAATTTAGAGAACGTTTTAATAGAAATTAAATCAGAATTAAATTCACGGAATAACTATCACGTATCGCCTCCCCTCACCTTTGGAGAGGGGTTGGGGGTGAGGATTTTCACCACCAGACCCGACACCATTTTCGGCGTAACATTCATGACTTTAGCGCCAGAACACGATTTGGTTTCTAAAATCACAACTGCCGAACAAAAACAAGCGGTTGAAAGTTACATTGAAGCCACTGCCAAACGTTCAGAACGTGAAAGAATGGCCGACGTCAAAACCATTTCAGGGGTTTTCACAGGTGCGTACGCCGAACATCCATTGACCAAAGAACCGATTCCAATTTGGATTGGCGATTATGTGTTGGCAGGCTACGGAACGGGTGCTGTGATGGCGGTTCCTTGTGGCGATGAACGAGATTATGCTTTTGCAAATTTCTTCAAAGGAACACTTGGAATGCCCGAAATCAAGAATATTTTCAGCCCCCTAATCCCCGAAGGGGGAATTGATGCATCTGACGATTGCATTTTAACTGAAGCTTTTTCTAAAAAGGAAGGATTTGTCTTTAAAAATTCCGATTTCTTGAACGGTTTAGGTTATAAAGAAGGTACGAAAAAAGCGATTGAAGCTTTAGAAGAAATAGGTGCAGGCAAAGCCAAAGTTAATTACCGATTGCGCGATGCTGTTTTTTCCAGACAAAGATATTGGGGCGAACCTTTCCCTGTTTATTATGTGAATGGTTTACCACAAATGATTGACAAACAGCATTTACCCATCGTTTTGCCAGAAGTAGAAAAATATTTACCTACCGAAGACGGACAACCGCCTTTAGGGAATGCAACAAATTGGGCTTGGGACAGTGTTAATAATAAAGTGGTTTCTAATGACTTACTTGTCAATTCGAGCGAAGTCGAGAACCAAACCATTTTTCCTCTTGAATTGAATACCATGCCAGGTTGGGCGGGCAGTTCTTGGTATTGGATGCGATACATGGATGCGCACAACGAAAACGAATTTGCCAGCGAAGAAGCTTTGCAATATTGGCAAAACGTCGATTTATACATTGGCGGAAGCGAACATGCCACCGGACATTTATTGTATGCTCGTTTTTGGAACAAATTCCTCAAAGACCGAGGTTATGCACCCACAGAAGAACCCTTTAAAAAGTTGATCAATCAAGGGATGATTTTGGGGATGAGTGCTAAAATAATTAGAATTACACCAAGTAGTTTTATTTACAAAGGAAGACAGACTTCTTTGCCAGAAAACATAAGAGAAAAAACTTTTCTAATAGGTTATGATATTTTTAAAAAATCAGAAATTTTTGAGGAAGAAATTGTACCGTGCATCAAAAATGAAATTCTTAAAAAAACTTTAGAACATTTTGTTAAAGAAAACTTGACTGATTCAGATTTAGAAAGGTATAAAGTGCTTTTTAATTTAGATATTATTGAGAGAGATTTAATTGAAATATCAGAGTATATTCCTTACAATAAAATTAATGTAGATATAGATTTAATTGATGAAAAGACAGATGTTTTGGATTTGAATAGATTTTTTTCAGATTATAAATATTCGCACTTTATTTCGTCACCTGTAATTTATGATAATAATAAATTTATTGTAGGTCGCGAAGTCGAAAAAATGTCCAAATCCAAATACAACGTCGTGAATCCAGACGATATTTGCAATGAATATGGTGCTGATACTTTGCGTTTGTATGAAATGTTTTTAGGGCCATTGGAGCAAGCCAAGCCTTGGAACACCGCAGGAATTACAGGCGTTTTCGGGTTTTTGAAAAAGTTATGGCGTTTGTATTTTAACGATGCAGGTTTCAATGTCGTTGACGATGTACCAACCGCCGAGATGTATAAATCATTGCACAAAACCATCAAAAAAGTAACCGAAGACATCGAGAATTTCTCGTTCAACACCTCTGTTTCGCAGTTTATGATTTGTGTAAACGAATTGCAACAATTAAAATGCAACCACCGAGCTATTTTAGAACCTTTGGCTGTTTTGGTTTCGCCTTACGCACCGCATATTGCCGAAGAATTATGGAGTGCTTTGGGTCACGAAGGTTCGATTACGACAGTTGAATTTCCAAAATTCGAACCTAAATATTTGGTTGAATCTGAAAAAGAATATCCTATTTCGTTCAACGGAAAAATGCGTTTTACCATGAAATTACCCTTAGATTTAACCAAAGAACAAATCCAAGAAATTGTGATGGCAGACGAGAGAACGAAAATACATTTAGAAAACAAAGAACCAGAAAAAATTATTATAGTTCTCGGAAAAATCATTAATTTAGTTGGATTAAAAAAGCAAAATATGTCTAATAAAGAATTGTTTATCGATAGTTATTTAAACAAAATTTCAAAACGTTTTGAATTAAAAAAAGATTATTCTTTTGAAGTTTTTTCTATTGCAACTGTTTTAGACAAAGGATTTGATGAAGTTCAGAACAATATAAGATCTCTAGGTTCTAGAGATGGGGGTATTGATGGAATTTATTTTGAAGAATTTGGGAGTTATTATTTAATGCACGTCTTTCAATGTAAAAATTCTAAATCTTTAAAACAAAACGAATTAGATAAATTCAGAAATGATGTTAAAGATATTTTTGTTAATGGTTTAATTAAACCTAATACTGATGATATAAAAGATAAAATAGAAGAGCATAAAAATTTAACTAAATTAGGTTATGTGGTTGAAGTAAAAATGTATTTTTTATATAATGGTGAGAATAATGATCCAGAAAATAGTTCTAATAGTGAAATGGTTAGTTTGTATAATAAGCAAAATGATAATTTTGAAATTTGGGATTCAGAAAGTTTATATAGAAAGATAAATGATTTAGTTAAAGCACAAAACAAAAGAGAAAATATAGAATTTACTTTTAAGCCTGTTAAATCAAATGTTGTTTTTTCAGATAATCAAGCATTGTATTCATATTCAATTAATAATGTTAGTGCAGTTAATTTTAGAATTCCTGCGTTAGATTTATGTGAATTAATTGATTTAGAAATTGAAAGAAATAAGACGCATGATTTTCTTTTTTCAGAAAATATTAGAGGATTTCTCGGATTGAGATCGAAAGCAAATCAAAAAATGAAAAAGACTTTAGATAATCCGAATGAGTCTTTTTATTTTCCATTTTTAAATAATGGAATAACTATTATAAGCGAAACTTTGACACTGCCGAACGGACCGCAACAAGGGCTTTATAATATACCAACTAAGAACCCTGTAATCGTCAATGGACTACAAACAACTCGGGTTATATATTCTAAATATAAAGAAGATTTAAATTCACTTCAAAATGTATTTATCAATGTGCGACTTTATCAAACTAATGACAATACTTTGATTGAAAAAATTACTGATGCTACTAATACTCAAACACCTATAAATTTTAAAGATAAAATAAGCAACAAAAGTTTTAATGATTTTACAAAAGAGTTGTTTGAAAATAATGAAATATCGTATTTAACTAAAAGAGGAGAAACTTTCAATACTTTATCTTTTAACGAAAGTGTTCAAAGTGAAACAGTATTAAAATTTTGGTATGCATCTTTTTACGAAAAACCAGAGATTGCAAAAAATAGTATTTCTAAAGTTTTAGAAGATATTTATGACGCAACAAACTCTGAAAATATATTAAAGGATTTATTTAATGATGACAAAAATTCGCCTATCTATAAGCAGTTGTTAATAAGTTATAAAATTTATCGTAAAGTAGTAGAACAAAGGAAATTAAATGTAAAAGACGAATTTATAAAATATTCTGATGAGCTTTTGACATATGGTATTTATAAAGAATTATGTAATGATTTAGAAAATTATCAAATTCATTTAAACACTGCATATAATACTGCCTATAATTTTGTTAAATTAATAGTTGATGAAGAATACAAGAGATATGCAAAGGAAGAAAAAGCATTTTCTTACAATTCATACTTTAAAACGCCAAGATGTAGAATTCAATATAACGAAAAAGCAAATATTCTTGAAAATGAGGATATAATATTAACTTTAAAAAGTATATAATCTCATCAGAAAAATACGTTTTACCATGAAATTACCCTTAGATTTAACCAAAGAACAAATCCAAGAAATTGTGATGGCAGACGAAAGAACGATAGCGCAATTGGCGGGAAATACGCCCAAAAACATCGTCATTGTGCCAGGAAAAATTATTAATTTGGTAGGGTAATGTTTCCTTTTCATTCATAAAAAAACAAAAAATGGTTTTAGTCACAGGTGGAACAGGTTTGGTAGGTGCGCATTTACTTTTGAAACTCTCGCAAGAAAATCAAAAAGTGCGAGCCATTTATCGAACCTCAAATGCGTTGCAAAAAACCAAAGATTTGTTTGAAACCCATCAAGCACAAGGTTTATTCGAAAAAATCGAATGGATAGCAGCCGATATTTTGGATATTCCCGCTTTGGAAATGGCTTTTCAAAACATCGAAACGGTGTATCATGCAGCGGCTTTGATTTCATTTGACCCAAAAGATGAAGAAAAACTGCGCAAAGCCAACATCGAAGGCACGGCCAACATCGTGAATTGTGCTTTGGCTTTTGGCGTGAAGAAATTGTGCTATTTTAGTTCCATAGCTACCATGGGCGATGCCACTCAAAAAAACCAATTCATCGACGAAACCACCGAATGGAATCCAGAAAAACCTCATTCTGATTATGCCATTTCCAAACACGGCGCCGAAATGGAAGTTTGGCGCGGCTATCAAGAAGGACTCAAAACCATTATTCTCAATCCAGGAGTTATTTTAGGAGGAGGTTTTTGGGACAGTGGCAGCGGACAATTATTCCAACATGCAGAAAAAGGTTGGCCTTATTTTTCGAATGGAGTCACGGGTTATATCGCTGTGGAAGACGTCGTTGAAATTGCATATTCGTTAACTCAAAAAGACATCAACGGCGAACAATATTGTTTGGTGGCTGAAAATTGTAGCTTCCAAAAAATACTCGAACTTTTAGCAATTAGTTTACAAAAGAAAATACCCAACAAACGTTTGCAACCTTGGTTTGTTGAAATTTTGTGGCGTTTGGACGGGCTTCGGTCAACGCTTTTTGGCTCAAAAAGATTGCTTTCAAAACCCATGGCGCGTTCCTTGTTTTCTCAAGATTATTTTTCGAGCCAGAAAGTCATCACAACCTTAAATTATCAATTTTTATCCATCGAAACGACCATTCAACAACTCGGAATTTCTTACCTAAGTCGCAAAAAATAAAACGAATTTCATTTCATTAACGAAGCACAATTTTGATGGTTTCAAATCCATTGCCAACCGCAATTTTTCCAATATAAACTCCACTTCCGATATTCAACTTGAGTGGATTTGTGCCATTTTCTAACAATTGATGCCCCAATTTTTTGCCTTGCAAATCATAAAGTTCCATCGTTGTGCTGTTTTTTAAGCCAGCAACATACAAATTTCCATTGTTCAAAGCATAAATCTCAACCCTATTTTCCAAGAAATTTTCTTCCGACAAAACCGTGTTTTCAAACAACCATTCGTAAGCCGCGCCAAATTCTGCACGCCAATAACTTTCAGAATGCGTGCCGTTGGCATCAATTTTCGTAAAAGCATTATTGGTGCTTAAACCTTTCGCAATCAAAGCGTTTCTAACAGCGTTCAAGTTGGGCACCATCGTAGAAGATTCGTTTTGACCCGCCAAAAAATACATTCTGTGCTGACTCAAATCGGCCGTTGTGTTGCTCACATAATCCGATAAATTGGTCAACGAAAACCAATACGCCGGACTAAAAGCACCCACTTTCTGAAAAACAGTTGCATATTCCACCGCGCCATACGTGCTGATCAAAGCCCCCATCGAACTCCCAAAAAGCGCCGTTGTTGCGCCTTGAGGCAACGTTCTATAATTTGCGTCAATAAAAGGTTTGAGTGTTTCCGCCACAAAATCCATGTAAAGTGCGCCTTGACCACCGCCATATTGCGGATTGTTCCAAGGGCTGTATTCGTTTAGCCGTTCTGCACCGCCGTTGTCAATGCCCACCACAATCGCACCATAATCGCCATTGGCAAAAAGCGCATTGAGCGTTTCGTCCACTTGCCATTCGCCTGAAAATGAAGTGGCTGCATCAAACAAATTCTGACCATCTTTCATGTAAATCACGGGATAATGTTTGGTGCTTGTGGCATAATCTGGTGGCAAATAGAGCCAGATTCTTCTACTTCTGTTCAGTTGTGGCATCCAAAATTGCGTGTTCAAAATCGAAACATTGGCTGCGGCCGTGCTGTTTGTGCCGCCCACATCTTCCCACGACAAAATCGTTAAATTCAACGTTTGCGGTTGTCCCGAAAAAGTAAACGACCGATTGGGCAAAAATCCACCGTTTGCATTGCCTTCCGCCGTGGGCCAACCACCACGCGTAAATTTATATTCCACCGTTCCAGTTCCCTCCGGAATCGTCAGTTGCCAAGCGCCATTTCCATCAGGAATCATGACGTGCGCGGCGCTCATCGGGTTCCATCCATTAAAACTTCCCGCCACATAAATCGACGCTCCCGCAGGAGTATTCGTCGGAATCGAAGTCACACGAAGCGTCACTTGACTCCACATCAGGAACGGCAACCAAAAACAAGCAAACAGTAGTTTATTTTTCATTTGTTCATATTTATTTTTTTTCATTGGTCAAATGGAATCGCTTTATCTTCAAACGTGTTTGTTTGCAACAAACTTGTCATTAAATTGCGATTTCATAACAAGCATCTTTACCACAAAGATTGCCATTTTATTTTTTTGAGCCATCACTTTAGGCATTTTTTTGTCAGTAGTCCCGCTTTTCGCTGCAATCTTTTGGAATTTTTCTGAGGAAAATTCCAAAAGGATTTCCGCTGCAATCGGGGGCAAAATTCAATCGCTTGGATTTTTTACGTTGATTATGAATTATATAAAACAATTTTTTGATTTTTTGTTTCTATAAATCTTAAATATACTCATTCAAATCTGTTCTTTTTTTAGTTTACATGAATTATTATTTTTATTTTTGATAAATAATGAATTTACTATTTTTGAATTAAAGTTGAAGATTATGATTTACTATTAAAAATAGAAAAGCTTTAAACTTTTTAGAAATTCCTAGTTCATTTTTTTTGTTTCCACTTTATAATTTATTTCATAAATCTCACTATGCCAGACTTTAAGTTTTCACTTCCACCAATTACATCATTGTATCCCGACCAACAATTGGCATATAATCCTCGTCAACCAATTTTAGTAACTGGGGGACCAGGTAGCGGTAAAACAGTTGTAACAATCTTTCGTTTTTTACGACCAGTTAGAGAAAACAAAGACATTCTTCTTTTTACATTCAACCGCACATTAATATACTCAATTAGAGGGACTCTTAGAGATAGAGCCGAAGAACTCTTTGGAAATTTTGATGAAAACCAAATAGAAAAAATTGTAGAAAACAAGCTGGCAACTTTTTTCAAATGGCATTCGGACAATATCGGTTTTTTCAATCCTCAAGTTACCGAAGATGTTTGTGGAACAAATTTTCTAAACTTTATTACCAACCAAAGAAAAAACATAAAATTCGCTGAATTGTTTTTTGATGAGGGACAAGACTTGCCACCTTCTGTATATGCTAATGTCTTTAAGTTAGCTCAATCAGTTTCTGTAGGAGCTGATAAAGCACAGAACTACCAAGGGCATTATCCACCTGATGCTGTTGAAGATGTTATTAATTCCAAGCTAAACTCACAGTTACCAACAACTTGGGCTTATTTAGGTGGTAATTTTAGGAATACTAAAGAGATTTTTAATTTAGCAAAAAAGTTTGTTCCTAATGATTTAGTTGTTAAAGGTAAGGATTCGTCTCGTTTACGTAGTGGGAATAATCCAGAAATTGAAATTGGGTTTAGTACTACGAAACAATTTGAGTATATCAAACAAATCATAGAAAGAAACCCCAATAGCAACATAGGCATATTAGTTCATTTTGGCGACAGTCAAGTAAGACGAATAAAAGAATATTTAGAAAGTCAAAACTATTCCTGCAAAGAAGATGCTCCAACCGAAAAATCATTTTCCTATTATTATAACGGGATGAATAGTGATGATGAAAAGGTTTTAATGCGAAAATTAAGAACTCCATTTATAACAACCTTTGATTCTTGCAAAGGGTTAGAATTCGATATTGTGATTCTACCATTTTTTGAAAAATCTGATTGGGCTATGAATAACAATAATAACGATGGAAGACCTTACGCAACAAGAAACCATTATTATGTTGCAGTAACAAGAGCTAAAAACGACATTTTCATCTTGTGTGATAACAAACCAAATGTTTTAAGTTTCCATACAGCACCTCAGAATAATGCACCTGACGATTTACCATTTTAAAAATTACTATCATGGCAGAAAAAGATAAAAAAACAGGAAAGACTACTTCAAAAAAAGTAGCTAAGAAAACGGTAGTTGAAGAAAATAGTTTATTCGTTGAAGATACCTCAATAGTGAATGAACCATTAATGACAAAAGAATCTGAACATAAATCAATGGAAGTTGAATTGGAAATCGGCAATCCAATTAATCTTGAAAATGCCTCACAAATAAAAGAGCATTCAGATGTAGAGGTATTGAATTCTAAAATATCAAATATTAGCTTTTCTTCTTTTGACTTTAAAAAGCCTTTATACATTGAGATACATAGAGGAAATATATTCCATTACTTTGCGTCTGGGTTAATAACACCATCTAAATATATATCTAATAGGGCATTCCCAGATTTGCAATCTATTCAAAATGATGCTTTATTAGTAGGAAACGGTTGTTCAAATTCAGAGAGCGAGGATTTAGTTTTATTGGAAATACAAATTTTTGAAACCGAGAAGAAGGCATTTGTTGTAAAAGACAATTTCGCATTTCTATTTCAACCATTACCAACAAGTCGAATTAAAAACATTTTTGTAAAAAACCAAAGTGTAAAAAGCACGATTATTAGTGATTCGTTAGTGTTTGACGGTGGATATATTCCTGAATACTTAATAAAGGGCGTATTCCCTATTAGACCTGAAAAGAGCAAATATGATATATCAGAAAATATTGTTTTAGATAAATTAGATTACACATCAAAAGTTAACAAGTTTGATAGAATACTTGGCTTGCTAGCTTTTATTAGAAATTACAATCTGCTATTATCTGAAAAAACAAATTCATATAAAACGCTACCTAATCATTTCTTCCATGCTATTCAAGCAATTGACAGCACGTTTGGTGTTGAAATAGTTCCTAATAACATCATTTCAGAATTCTATTCATGGCTTTTTAATGACAACTGTCCGCAAGATAAGCAACTATTAAAATGGCTTTTTGAACGCCTATCCATTTTCAATAATTTTAATGATTTGGACACCAAAGAATTTGAATCTCTATTCTATCGGTATTCAAATGATCCTGAAAACGAAAAAATCGTTCGACAAGTATTCTTTGGCTTATCAAAAAACATGGAAAGAAAAGGTGTTTTAGACACCATAGAAACTATGAAGTCTAAATCTGCATTGCCACTTTATTTATTTTCATTTTTACGTAACTATGCAAACTTAAACAGTATTGAAATTGCAAGACGTGATATAACAACCGTTTATTCACCACAATTTGGCGAATATGCTTTTGCTTTATTAGGTTATTTCATAGGTTACAAAAACCTGAGAAATACAGATGAAAGGATTGGCAATACAAATTCTATAATAAAGCTATTAGGAAATATTCCAGCAAAGCCACCAATAAAGTTCCAACTAACAACAGAATTTGATTATTTAATAATAGAGTTAGTTTATAATTACTCATTTTATGGCAAAATCAGTCCATTAAATATGAGCAGTATTTCTAATGGAAATATTGCAAAAGAAAATAAATCATATACCAATTTAGAAAACTCTGAATACCGTTTTCGAGAAGCCTTATTGCATGGTAAATTGTATCAAACTATTTCTCCATCCGACCCATTGGCTGACATACTCCCATTATTGAGTAAATTACCTAAAGACATTCCTTTACTATCTGAATTTGGTTGGTATTGCTATAAATTAGGCATTAAAATGAAGCCATTTAGCCTTTACGATGTTGACTTTACTATTAAGTCTATTTTGAAAATTGTTGGTTACTCTAAAGATGATTTGATATTTTTTATTGAATCCAACAGAAAGAGAATTGATGTTGATGAATTAAAAACTCGAATTAACTTATCTCAAAAAAGCAAAGAAATATAATGACAATAATTCAATTTCACAGTAGCATACTTCAATTTAGCGAAGCTGAAATTATTGCTCTAATTTCTGAAAACAGAAAGGAGCTAAAACTTCTTTTTATAAATCTGAATATAGACCATGACAACACAGAATTATTAGGACAAATACTTGTTCATCTTAATGCTTTAGAGTTAACTGATGAGGGCAAACAATCCGAACAGATTCAATTTTTGTTCACTGAATTAGCTTTTTATTTTAAAAGGAATAACAATCACGGATTTGTTGTTTATGCCTTGCAGATTATTAGTGATAGCGTATTAAAAAACCGACTAAATGCTTGGATACAGATAAAACTATATGCAGAAATAAATTCAAACATTACACGATTTAGAGAGTATTTACAAAAATTATCTACTGCAATAAGTGATGGTGTAGAAGATTATGAAAACGAAGTGCTTCGTGATTTGAATGAGTATTATAGATATGCAGTTGATTTGTTTAACCAGAACAACGAACATACTTTACTTGAACAATTCAACAATCTATTTGAAAGCGAAGAGCTTCAAAATGATTTCCCTATTCTAAAATATTATGCCGAAAATAAATTTCAGTTTGCAGATGGAATTGAGATAAACGAACTAACCGATAAGATATTTCAACCTTCTATATTTACCGATAACCTTTTCAATGAAAAATTTTGGAATTATATCCGTTACCATAACAAAACAATTTGGTATGAAATACTTTTGGGCTACGATAGTTACACAATCCGTTCTCAAATAATAAATTTTGGGCAAACGAATTTTGACAATGGTTACGAAGAATTAAAACCCTCGGAGGTTATAAAACTGTATTCATATTTTAACATGAGGAAACATTACTATTCAAGTTTGAGCTTGTTTGAAAGGTTTGAGCCACTCAAAAGGCTATACCAAGCGAATGGTATAATTAAATTTATTGACATCGGTTGCGGACCAGCCACTAGTGGTATTGCACTTACAGATTTTCTGTACTCAATTACAGATACACCTATTTTCTTTGACTATTTTGGTGTTGACTATTATAAATCAATGAGGGATGAAGCAAAATATTTTATGGATAATTCAATTTACAAACCTGCTTTGCACGAAGAGTATATCAAAAATCTTAACGACTTTAATTTTGATTGGCTTTTAAATGCAAACAGCATTTTTGTAAATGCTTGCTATTTATTTGCTAGTGATTCTTTAAATGAAATTGAGTTAGCTGAATCAATTCAAAATATCAAAAGAGCAAAACCAGATGTTCCTTTTTATTTTCTGTTTCAGAACACTACAAATACTTTGAAAAATCAAAAGTACTATCAATTCAAAAAACAGTTTTCAAATAGTGAAGTTTTGTTGAGCGAAAATGCTACAATAAAGTATAATAATAAAAGAAATTCATTTTATAAGCCGGAATCTGAAACAACCTTTTTTGAAATATTAAAAATCAATTAGCCATGTATGATTTATTTAACCAAGATACAAATATTATAACTCACATAGAGCAGAATAATATCAAGATAATGAACGACATTAAAGCAATCAGCGGATTGACGTATATTCCTAACTTCATTGACAAAGTTGAAGCTAAAAGCTTTATTGATGCAATAAATTCTGAACCGTGGCTATCGGACATAAAACGAAGAGTGCAACACTACGGCTATAAGTATGATTATAAAGCAAGGTCAATAGACTATTCAATGTTCATTGGCCAATTACCAAGTTGGGCTATGACTATGGCTCAGCGACTTTTTGATGAAAAGTATATAAGCGAATTACCTGACCAGCTGATTATAAACGAATACGAACCAGGACAAGGAATTGCAAATCATGTTGACTGTGAGCCATGCTTTGGCGACACGATTATTTCTATTAGTTTAGGCTCATCATGTGTTATGGACTTTATTAATCTTCGGACAAAACAGAAAATTGAAGTAATGCTTGAATCAGGTAGTCTTGTTGTCCTTAATGGAGAGGCAAGATATAATTGGTCTCATGGAATTGCTCAACGAAAAACCGACATTTTCAATAGTATAAAAACAGAAAGGAAACTCAGGATTTCCATGACTTTTAGAAAAGCAATTTTGAAGTAAAATATTGAATCGTTAAATCTTAAATTAATTTCCTCAACTTATTTTACATTTTTTTAATTTTTGTTGAGCCCTAAAACTCTTCCAAAACTTCCAACTCGGTTCTGAAAGCCAGTATTTTATCGCCAAACAATCGCATGCCTTCTTCGTGCAAACGAGGTGCATCTTCCAAATAATAAGTGTCCAATTTCTCTCTCGAATCTGTAAAATATTGCACAGAATAGGTTTTGCAAATCATAACCGTGAAATTAAATTATAAACTGCAAAATTATTTTCAATCCCAGAGGGATTGTATGTTTGTAGAAATGATATTTTTATAATGCAAAACGACCTCAGAGAGGTCGAATCTTGTGGGTTATTTATTTTTTGAATTTTCATATTTACGGCAACCTCTAATAACTAAAATTTTTAAAAATAAGGTTTAAAATTTTTGTTTATATTATTGATAATCATTATTTTGCATTCATTATGAAAGCATTTAAACGACATAGAGATTACGGTTTTT
>JBEILV010000015.1:0-27801 GCA_040379105.1 Flavobacterium sp. | reverse complement strand
GTCTGTTTTCAAAATAACAGGTTGACAATAGCTTATATTAATTTCTTCGGATACCTACCTGAATAAAATTGATTTTGAGTGCTTAAATTTGTGATTTTTTTCAAACTTTTTATTTTAGTCGGTCGGTAGTGCAAAAAAATAAATGATTCGAACAAATCTCAATTAAAAACTCAGATTTTAAATCAAAAAAATCTTTCAAACGATGCTCATGAATCGAATTAAAATATATTTAACAAAAAATTGTTAACACTGAAATGCTAAATCCATCATATTTGTGTTGAAGAATAAATACTTACATCAAATGAAAATAAAAGCAACTATTTTAGGCCTATTTTTTGCGTTTTGCACAAGCAATGCGCAAGAATTTCAGGGCATGGCAGTGTACGAATCGAAAACAAGCACTTCAGACATGATGTCTAATTTTGCGGGAAATCGAGAAATTACGCCTGATGTTCAAAAAAGAATTGAAGAACGAATGAAAGCCATGTTCGAAAAAACATACACACTTCATTTTGACAGAAACGCTTCGATTTATAAAGAAGAAGAAAAAATCGAACAACCCGGACAAGAAGGCGGTGGCGGAGGTCGTGGCGGCTGGGGAAGTATGATGGGCGGTGGTGGCACACATTACAAGAATGTAAAAAACAAAACATTCTCTATAGACCGTGAATTTTTCGGGAAAGAATTTTTGATTCAAGACACTTTGCCAAAATTAGCATGGAAATTAGGTACAGAAACAAAGCAAATTGGCAATTATTTGTGTTTCAAAGCCACAGCGGTTCGCCCCGTGGTTCAATCAGACTTTAGAAACTTTAGAAAGAAAAAGGAAGAAACCCAAAAAGACAGCACCGCCGTTAAAGAAAATAAATCGACCAATTTTATGGACCAGTGGGAAATGCCTAAAGAAATTGAAATCACGGCTTGGTACACTCCAGACATTCCAATCAATCAAGGGCCAGAAAACTATTGGGGATTGCCCGGATTAATTTTAGAAGTGAGTGATGGCAAAACGGTTATTTTATGTTCAAAAGTCGTTTTGAATACTAAAGAGAAAAAAGAAATCAAAGCACCCAAAAAAGGAAGCGTTGTGACGCAAGCTGAGTATGACAAAATCGTAACCGATAAAATGGCCGAAATGCGCGAAATGGGCGGCAGAGGTGGTTTTGGTCGCGGGCCAAGATAAAAAAATCAATCAATGAGTTTATAGCCTCGACCTCTGATATTTATAATTTGAATAGCAGTGTCGAGGCTTAATTTTTTGCGTAATTTGGTGATAAAAACATCCATACTTCGACCATTAAAAAAATCGTCGTTGCCCCAAACGGTTTCCAAAATAAAAGAACGATCAAGAATAACACCTTTATTTTCTATCAAAAGTGCTAAAAGTGCCGCTTCACGATGCGTAAGCGTGGCTGTTTGCGCTGGATGCGAAAGGATTTGAGTAGATGAATCGAATTGATATTGTCCTAATTTGAACATTTGGTGTTGCATTGAAACGCTTTTCAACTTTCTCGAAACCAACGCTTCCAAACGAACCACCAATTCTTCCATACTGAAAGGTTTTTTCAAATAATCATTGCCGCCTGTTTTAAAACCTTCAACTACATCTTGTGTTTGAGATTTGGCGGTAAGAAACAAAATCGGAACCTCTTGGTGGGTCTGACGGATTTCTTTTGCCAAAGTAAATCCATCTTTTTTGGGCATCATCACATCCAAAACCAAAACATCAAATTCAGATTTTAAGAAATTTTGATACGCTTCAACACCATCCAAGCAATGCGTGACTTGAAAATTTCTGTTTTCCAAACTTTCTTTCACAATCATGCCCAACGCAGGCTCGTCTTCAGCTAAAAGTACTTTAATCATTTGATTTGTGGTAAAGTGATTCTAAAGGTGGTTTGCAACTCAGGCAACAATTGCAAGGTTCCGTTGCATTTCTCTGTGATGGTTTTGGCAAAAAACAATCCGATACCAAAACCTTTCACATCGTGGATGTTTCCTTTGGGCACGCGATAAAACTGTTCAAAAATTTGTGTTTGCGCTGCTTTTGGAATGCCTTCGCCATTGTCGGCAATGTCAATTTGGAGGTGCGTTTTTGTGGTTTTCACTTCAACTGAAATAATATTCCCGCCATATTTAATGGCATTATCAATCAAATTTGAAAAAACTTGTTCCATATAAAAAGCATCCACATTTGCAAAAACGGGATCGGTTGGCGTTTCAAAATGAATCGTTTTGTCTGTTTGGGGTTGGAATTTCGTGACAACATTTTCTAACAATGCCACGATGTTATGAGTGGCTAAATTCAATTGCAATTGATCTGCTTTCAACGAAGCCATTTCAAGAATTTTTTCTACCATTTGCGTTAGTTTTTGCAATTGTTGGTTAGAAACGTTTAAATATTTCTCATTTTTAACAGGGTCGTTGTTAGGATTAAAATGCGTCATTCCTTCTAAAGCTGAGGAAATTGTCGCGATGGGAGTTTTGAACTCGTGCGTCATATTACTGATGAAATCGTTTTTGATTTCGTCGATGCGTTTTTGTTGATTGATAATTTTCAGAAGAAATAGCAAACATCCGAGCACCGCCAAAGCCAACAAAAGCGACAAACCCATTTCGACACCCATTCTGTAAAACAAGATGGATTTTGGTAAATCAAAACTCATTTTTAAAGTTTCATTGGGCTTCAAAGTAAACACTTCTGCTTTCAAAATTTCATTGTAATTTACTTTTTCTTTCGGATACGTTTCAAACAATGTGTCGGCTTTGAAATGTTGCATTGCATATTGAAGCGGTACATTGGCTTTCTGCAATCGGCTTTTAAAAATCGTATCAATACGATGGTAATCAATTGTGTCTCTTGTGATGGAAATAGTCATTCTGTTTTTAAAAACAGATAAGTCGCCTAAATCATTTACCGCTTTTTGTCCTCTTATTACTTTAACTTTCGGATGGTGAACTTCAATTTTAGAAAATTCATCCGAAATTGACAAACGATTTGATTTCAATTCGATTTCCGACTCTTTACTAGGTAATTTCAACACAGGCGAATCAATCTCTTTGAAATTCACTTCAATGGAAGTAACCCTAGATTTTAACGAGTCAAAATCGAGTGCTTCGATAGGCTCGGCAAAAACAGCTTCGTCGTTTTTGACTTTTAAAATCGTATCAATTCGGATCATTTCCATAAAATCGACACTTGAAACTTCATCACCTTCGCTAAAAAAGCCAATCATGTCTTCTTTAGAAACCATTTCAAAATAATCCGACACCGATTGGTCAAACATCAGTTGTATTTCTTTTTTCAATTGCAATTCGTTGCTTTGGTAATTTTTATAATTCCAATAGCCTTGCAATCCGACGGTTGCCAAAACTGTGAAGAGGATAAAACCCAGAATATATTTGTAGTAAGATTGAATCATGGTTCAAAAGTAGGAAGAATTCAGCCTGCTTTTTTGCCGTTAACAAACGTTAACTTTGCTTAACATTGGGTTTGAATTCTTTACACTTCTTTTGTATCATCAATAATAAAAAAATTATCTCATGGCAAAATTCATTACAAAACTGACCGTATTTATTATTTCACTGTTGGCTTCCACATTGTTTGCACAAAATTTTCAAGGAGAAGCCATTTATCAATCTAAAAGATTTATGGACGAAGCGACTTTCAAAATTACAGGTTCAAATCAAGATCCTGCTTTTGAAAAAGAATTGCAAGAAAGTTTGGCAAAAGCCTTTGAAAAAACGTATGAATTGCATTTTAATGTAAATGAAGATTTATATCAAGAACAAGAAAAATTGGAAGCACCGCAGCAAGCGGGAGGTGCTATGATGTCAATTAGTTTTGGAAGTGAAAAATCGTATGAAACAGAAAAGACAAGACTTTGATTGAAGAAGAAGAGTTTTTTTCGAAAGAATTCTTGGTTTCCGATAGCTTGAGTTCTTATGCATGGACGATGTTACCTGATACCAAAAAAATCGGACAATATGCTTGCTACAAAGCAATGGTGACGATTCCTGTTTCGGCAGAACAGTTGGCGGACTACGAAAAAAGATTGGCAGAACAAGAGAAAAACAAAACCCAACTTTTGACTTTAAAAGCGCCAGAGGACCGAGTAATTGAAGCATGGTACGCACCAGAAATTCCCGTAAACACTGGACCTGCAACTTATTGGGGCTTGCCAGGATTGATTATGGAAGTACATGATGGCGATGTGGTCTATTTGTGTACCAAAGTTACCTTAAATCCTAAAAATGCGAAAAAGATTGAAAAGCCTAAAAAGGGAAAAAAAGTATCCAGAAAAGAATACAAAAAAATCATGGAAGAGAAATTTGAAAGCATGAAAGATGGCAACGGCAACATCATGATAGAAACAATTATCATCGGTGGTTAAACCAATTCGATTGATTTAGTCCTATTGTTTTGTTAAACTGTTTACCGCATTAAATTAGGATTCTAATTTTACCTTTTTTTAAGTTTATATTATGAGAAATTTCTTCACTTTTGTTATCACTACTTTTCTGTTCGTCAATTTATTTGCCCAAAACATTCGCTTCGAAGGCATTGTCAGAGATTCGATTGGGAATCCACTGGAAATGGCAAACGTCATGGCAATCAACTTATCGTCGAACACGATGGATGGTTATGGCATTACGAACGACAAAGGGAAATTTCAATTTGGGTTAAAAGCCAATACGAATTATAAAATAAAAGTGAGTTTCATTGGTTTTCAGCCTCTTGAAAAGGAAATTCAAACCACCACCGAAGACTATCAATCGGTTTTTACGCTGAAAGAGGGCGGAATGATGCTCGATGGAGTAGAAATTGTGCAAGAAATGCCTGTTTCTATCAGTGGCGATACCATTATTTACAATGCAGATTCTTTCAAAACGGGCACGGAACAAAAACTAGAAGACATTTTGAAAAAACTGCCCGGTGTGGTGGTCAACGCCGATGGGGAAGTGGAAGTGGAAGGAAGAAAAGTGACACAACTTTTGGTAGAAGGCAAGAAATTTTTTGAAGGCGACACTAAAATTGGTTCCAAAAATATCCCATCGGATGCGGTGGACAAAGTGCAAGTTTTAAGAAATTTTAATGAAGTGAGTCAGTTGAAAGGCCTCGAAAATAATGACGAAAACATCGCTTTGAACATCAAGTTGAAAAAAGGAAAAGACAAATTTTGGTTTGGCGATATTTTGGTGGGAGGCGGACCCGACGAACGGTTTGTGGTGAATCCGAAGATTTTCTATTACAGTCCGAAAACGAGTTTTAACGTCATTTCAAATTTTAATAACATCGGTGAGGTTCCTTTTTCGAACCGAGATTTTTTCCGATTGACAGGCGGCGCACGAAATACGATTGGCAGAAATGGCACAAGTGTTGGAATTTCGTCCAATAGCTTAGGATTTTCAACCCTGCAAAACGATCGTGCTTTGGAAATTGACAACAAATTTGGTGCGATGAACGTGGCGCAAGAAATCACGAAAAAGTGGAATGTGAGCGGCTTCGGAATTTTTTCTTCAAATAAAACCATTACCAATACCTTGTCTAATTTCGGTATTTATAGTCCGAATTCTACCGACATCCAAACGATTGAAGACCGAGAAGATTTTTCTGAGTTGAGAAATAATTTAGCCATTTTCAAAATAGGTTCAAAATACAAAGCAAGTCCGAGTTTTCAATTGGATTATGATGCGTCTTTACGTCGATCTAATCAAACAGAAGACAATGTGGTCAATTCGCAATCTACCACTTTTACTCCCGGCGGTCCTGTGCAAAGTTCTAATAACGTGATTGCTTTCAAAGAGCAAGATCCTGTGGCTTTTGAACAAAGCATGAATTTATTTTGGACACAAAACGAAAAAAGCACCTGGGTGGTGGAACTTCAGCATTTGTATCAAGACGAAGATCCTTTTTATAATCCGAGTTTAGAAACCAATCCATTTCCAAGTTTGGGTTTTCAAAACGGACAATCGCGATTCAATATCCAACAAGAAAGATTCGTAAAAACGAACAAAATGGATGCGAAGCTCGATTACTACTATTCAATCAATAACAAAAGTATTTTGAATTTCACAGCTGGCAACACCTACTCTTATCAAACATTCAACTCGGGTATATTTCAACTTCTAGACAATGGTTCGTTGTTTCAATTGCCTGATAACGATAATTATACATTTAGCAACGATGTTCAATATCAATTCAATGATGCTTTTCTTGGCGTGCATTACAAAATTATTGTTGGCGAATTTACTTTCAATCCGGGTTTGAATTTTCATCAATTCAATTTGTACAACGACCAGCAAGGCAGTCGATTTGAGGATAATTTTACCAGAATTTTACCCGATGTTTTTGCACAATGGCAAATCAAAAAATCGGAATCGATGACGTATAACTATCGAATGAGCAATTTTTTCAACGATATTAACTCTTTAGTTGAAGGCAACACATTGAACAATTTCAACTCGTTGAGCTCGGGTAATCGTTTCATTGAGAATGCTTTGCAAGAAACGCACAGTTTGCGATACAACAAATACAATCTTTTTAATTTTACGACCATTTTTGGAAACATCAGCTACACACGCACCAAAGACCCTGTGGTGAACAGAAGTTTTTTTGACGGAATCAACCGAATTAGTGAAAATGTAAACGCCGATTTTACCAACGAAAGCCTGAGTGCTTTTGGAAACTACCAACGATCGTTCAATAAATATTATAAAATAGGTTTCAATGCAAGTGTTTCTTGGAACAAAAACAATCAATTATTGGTCAATCCTACGGATCCATTCAACACGAATGCAGATTTTATCAGAACTTTTGAAAATTGGAATCAAAACTACAGTGCTAATTTCGGAACACAATTTAGAGAACTTCCTAACCTTGAAGTAGGTTATAGTTTGAATTTGAGAGAAAACCCAGGGGCAACTTTCACGACGCACAGTCCGTTTGTTAATATAGATTATCAAATCATTGAAGGGCTCAATTTGGGTGCTAATTATACGTACAATGATTTCCGTTCAGACGTTGGCGATGTGAACAATACGTATGATTTGCTTTCTGCAAGCATCAATTATCGCCACAAAAAAGATGGAAAATTAGAATATCGCATCAGTGGCACGAACTTATTAAACACACAGTCGATCAACAACAGTAGTTTTAATATTACAAGTTTCAACGCATCACAATATTTTGTGCAACCACGATATTTGATTTTCTCTTTGAAATATAATTTATAGACTCTTTTGGGATTTACTTCGAAATGGACGGACAAGAAAAGGAGTTTTTATAATTTCCCGAATCTTTAGCCCAGACAGCAGTGGAAAGCCTTTTGCAGGCAGGTTGTATTTTTTCTTGGCAAATGAGAGCGACCAAAGAAAGCTCCTCATTTGGCTTAGAAAAAAACAACATGCAAAAAAGCTTGGAACGAATGGCTGGAGATGGCTTCTGAAAAAAAACCGAGATAATTATTTGATGCGCAGTTTCATTTTTTCTACAATTTCGAAAGCGGCAGGACAAATCGCAACATTTTGAAGCGTTAAGTCTGTGATTTGATAAAACTTTTTTCGGTCGGTGTGCGGAAATTCTCTGCAAGCTTTCGGGCGCACATCGTAAATCATGCAATAGTTTTCGGCATCTAAAAAAGTGCAAGGCACCGATTTCAAAACATAATCTTTGTCTTCGTCGATTCGTAAATATTGCTCAATGAATTGCTGTGGTTTGAGTTTTAAATGTTTTGCAATGCGCTCAATATCAATCATTGTGAAAAGCGGCCCCGTGGTTTTGCAACAATTAGCGCAGGTGAGGCAATCGGTTTTTTTGAAGACTTCGTCATGAATAGATTGCATCGTATAATCCAAATCTTTGGGTGGCTTCCTTTTTAGCTTGTCGAAAAATTTCTTGTTTTCGGGATGCTTTTCTTTCGCATTTTTTGGAAGTTGTTGCAGTTGCGCTTTCAATGGAAGTTTTTTGAGCACCAAAAATAATGTTTTTAAAGGATTGAAAATTTGAATGTTGGAAAAATTGATAAATTAAACAATAAAATCAATCACGAATTGAATGTTGAATAACAATTTTATTCGAGGAATCTGTTTTGCTTCATTTGATTCAAAGCATTTTATGCATGTATAGGCGCCAAAATGAAATAGAAAGTTCGAAAATGAGGTATTCATAAATTTACTTCAAAACAAAATCATAAACCTTACTTTTGCATTTTACAAACATAGAAATCATGAAAGATTTATTCGGTCGTGCTATTTTAGACTATCAGTTGCAACCATCGCCTCTTTATTTGGTTACAGAAACTTCTATTTCAGAAGAAGATAGAATGGAAGTGGCTTACCTTTTTAGAGATTTTGATGCCATGCCTGCGATGGAACAAAAAGCCTTGCAATTAGCCACTGGAAATGTACTCGATGTGGGTTGCGGTGCAGGAAGTCATAGTTTATATCTTCAAAATGAACGCAAATTGAATGTGACGAGCGTGGACATTTCAAAAAATGCAATCGAAGCTTGTCAATTGCGTGGGCTTCGAAATGCCATTGTTCAGAATGTAATCGAAATGCAACCTGAACAGCCTTTTGATACAATTTTATTATTAATGAATGGTGCTGGAATGTGCGGCAGAATTAAAAATTTGCTCCCATTTCTATTGAAGTTAAAATCGATGCTTGCGGACGGTGGTCAAATTTTGTTAGATAGTTCGGATATAAGCTACATGTTTGATAAAGAAGACGATGGCGGAGTTTGGATTCCTGCGAATGTAGATTATTACGGTGAAGTTCAGTTTAAAATCGCCTATAAAGGCAAAAAAGAAAAACCTTTTGACTGGTTATATGTTGATTTTGAAACGCTCAAAAAAGCAGCATCGCTTGCTTCGTTGTCTTGTGAATTGATCGTTGAAGGACCACATTTTGATTACTTGGCGAAATTGCAAAAATTTTAATTGAGAGTGGAAAAGTAAAAAGTAAAAAGTAGGAAGTGGGAAGTGGGAAGTGGGAAGTGGGAAGATGGAAGATGGAAGATGGAAGATGGAAGATGGAAGATGGAAGATGGAAGATGGAAGATGGAAGATGGAAGATGGAAGTAGGAAGTAAAAAGTAAAAAGTAGGAAGTGGGAAGTGGGAAGTGGGAAGTGAGAAGTGGGAAGTGGGAAGTGGGAAGTAAAATCAAAACTGCTGACAAGCATTTCGAAAAAGTACCTCTCTTGATGTTGATTCAAAAAAAGTGGATAAAAAAAACGGTTTTAAGTTTACAATTGATTGCCAATCGCACGCAATCGTCAACTTAAAACCGTCAATTTATAAATGATAGCGAGCTGCTAACTATTGCATATATTTCATCATCAAGGGTTGCAACTGTTGTGCCCAGTCCTGACTTGCTACCATTGATTTTTCGAATATAGGCCCCACTTTAGATGCCATTTTTTTACCTGTTGGGGTTTCATAAAATTTTATCACTTCTTTTACATCTTCATGGGTATATTCTTCCATATAGATTTTTACAAGTTTTTCATACAAAGCAGGCAACATTGCGTCAAATTCTTTTACGAATTCTGCTTTTTTTGCTTCTGGAATCATGTCCAAAATCTGTTTTTTTGCAATATCCATTGATGCGGTAGCGCCCGTGTTTTTAATAAGTAACATCACATCAGTTTTGAAATCATTTTGTCCGAAAGTGATTTGACCTAGCAAACAAAAGAGCGTAATTAGAATCGTTTTCTTCATAAGTAAGAAATTAGAATTAGGGAATATTTAAATATTTGTGTGTTTGAAGTGAAATACGCCATTTTGGATTTGCCATTACATAATCTACAATTAAAGGTGTCATTTTTTCTTTTTGACTCCATTCGGGTTGTAAAAACAAAATTGCATTTTCGTTTGTTTTCTCGGCTTGCTCTTCTGCAAAAATGAAATCATGCTTGTTATGAATGATTACTTTCAGTTCATTTGCAATCGTATAAGCTTCATTGACAGGAAGTTTGTTTTTTTTAGGCGAAAGACAAAACCAATCCCAATGCCCAGTAATGGGGTACGCACCCGAAGTTTCAATATGGATTTTTAAACCTTTCTCTTTCAATAAATCTGTGAGGGGTTGCATATTCCATGTTAAGGGTTCTCCGCCTGTTACTACCACTGTGTTGGCATATTTTGCCGCAGTTTGTGCCATTTTTTCGATGTCTGTCGGCGGATGTGTATCGGGATTCCAACTTTCTTTAACATCGCACCAATGACAACCTACATCACAACCACCAATCCGGATGAAATAGGCGGGCGTGCCTGTATGATAGCCTTCGCCTTGAATCGTATAGAAATCTTCCATCAGCGGAAGCCAAAGCCCTGTGGCAACTTTGTCTTTTAACTCTGCAGTTTGCATGCTTTTTATTTAAGTGGGCAAAGATACAGATTTAATGAAATTGTAAGGGTTAGTTTTGCTTGCAATGTGTTTTTTGCTTTTCCACAAAATTTTGCATTTGCTTTGAATGAAATATAAACTACTTTCCTGTAAAAAAGATTCATTCTAGTCTTCTTGACGATTAATCATTTTCTCAAACGCCGATTTCAGTCCAAAAAAGCGAAAATGAACCTAAAATCGGCTACGAAAACGATTTAATTAACAAATTTTAGTATGCGTGCATATAAAATTTCGAATTTTAATTTGTACTTTCGTACCCTAAAATTTTAGTAAATGCAATATTGTTTTCAATTTATTGATTTTTTAGCGCATAAAATTTAAGAATTCCTCATTTTTTACAAAACAAAAATATTTAAACAAATAAATTTTAATATATGAAAATAGTAGTTTGTATAAGTCATGTACCAGATACTACCTCAAAAATTAATTTTACCAATGCCGATACTGAGTTCGACACCAACGGCGTGCAGTATGTAATCAATCCGAATGATGAATTTGGTTTAACGCGTGCTATTTGGTTCCAAGAACAACAAGGCGCAGACGTTACAGTTATTAATGTAGGCGGTCCAGAAACCGAGCCTACTTTGCGCAAAGCGTTAGCTATTGGTGCAAACAAAGCAATCAGAATCAATGCGAAAGCGACAGATGGCTTTTTTGTGGCAAAACAATTAGCAGAAGTAATCAAAGCACACAGTTTTGATTTGGTGATTTGCGGAAAAGAATCTTTAGATTATAATGGTGGAATGGTGCCCGGAATGTTGGCTTCATTATTAGATTTTAACTTCCTAAATGCTTGTACAGACATGAAAGTGGAAGCTGGAAAAGTGACGGCCACCAGAGAAATTGACGGAGGCAAAGAAACGGTTGCAACTTCTTTTCCATTGGTTATTGGCGGACAAAAAGGTTTGGTAGAAGAAAAAGATTTGCGTATTCCCAACATGCGTGGCATCATGACCGCAAGAACAAAACCTTTGGAAGTAATCGAACCAACAAGCGTGGATGCGAAAACTTCTATCGTGAGTTTTGAAAAACCAGCACCAAAATCAGCAGTGAAATTGGTCAATGCAGATAATTTGGATGAATTAATCCGTTTGTTACACAACGAAGCTAAAGTAATTTAAAAAATATAAAAGTATGTCAGTATTCATTTTAGTAGAAACAGCAGAAGGAAAAATCAAGAAAGTATCCTACGAAACAGCCTCCTACGCACGCAAAGTTGCTGATGCGCTGAACACAGAAGTAGTAGCTTTAGCCATCAACAGTGCAGACAATGCTGAATTGGCAAAATATGGTGTCAATAAAGTGTTGAACGTGAAAAATGATGATTTACAAAAATTCAATGCAAAAGCGTACGCCACTTTAGTTGCGAAAGCAGCACAATCTGTGAATGCGTCGGTAGTGGTTTTAAGTTCAACAACCGATAGTATTTATTTAGCACCCTTGGCAGCCATTCAATTAGAAGCGGGTTTTGCGTCCAACGTGGTAAGTTTACCCTCGAGTTATGCACCTTTTCAAGTGAAAAGAACAGCTTTTTCTAACAAAGCTTTTTCTTTAACCACCATTGACGTTGCAGTTAAAATCGTGGCGATTGCAAAAAATTCGCATGGTTTGGTGGAGCAGCCCGTGAGTATGACAGAAGAAAGTTTCAGCGCAGACATTTCAAGTGCATTGACTGGAGTGCAAGTAGAGAAAGTAGAAAGAGTGACAGGAAAAGTGACCATTGCAGACGCAGAAGTGGTTGTTTCTGGTGGCAGAGGTTTGAAAGGACCAGAAAATTGGGGCTTAATTGAAAATTTAGCGGAAGCTTTAGGAGCTGCCACTGCATGTTCAAAACCGGTTTCAGATTTAGGATGGAGACCTCACAGTGAACACGTAGGTCAAACAGGAAAACCTGTGGCCTCCAATTTATATATCGCAGTTGGAGTTTCTGGTGCAATTCAACATATTGCGGGCATTAACTCATCAAAAGTGAAAGTGGTCATCAATACCGATGCGGACGCTCCATTTTTCAAAGTGGCAGATTATGGTGTGGTGGGTGATGCTTTTGAAATTTTACCCGTTTTAACGCAAAAAATTAAAGATTTTAAAGCGCAAAATTCATAATTTTTTATACATTGTGCCCCCTTAAAGGGCTATCTAAAACCGTGATAGTACAATCGTTTTTAGATAGCCTTTTTTTATTCGTAAAATTCTGTAGGTAAGCCGCTTACTATTTTTTTAGATTATGAGTTTAGTAAAATTATCAATCAAAGGAATTTCATATAGTCAAACTCAAAATGGTGCTTACGCTTTGGTGCTAAGCGAAGTAGATGGCGTGCGCAATTTGCCCATCGTGATTGGTGCTTTTGAAGCCCAATCTATAGCCATTGCACTTGAAAAAGAAATCAGACCACCAAGACCACTTACGCACGATTTATTTAAAAATTTTGCCGATCGTTTCGATATTGTGGTCAAGCAAGTCATCATCCATAAATTAGTGGACGGAGTTTTTTATTCTAGCATCATTTGCGAAAGAGACGGTATTGAAGAAATTATCGATGCTCGAACTTCCGATGCCATTGCTTTAGCACTCAGATTTAATGCGCCTATTTTTACCTATAAAAATATTTTAGACAAAGCAGGTATTTATATGAACAGTGCCAACGAGTTTCAACCCGATGCCATGACAGACAACAAAACTTCGAAAGACGAAGGTGCTTCTAATGTGGTTGAAACCAAAAATCCGAATAATTTTCAAAGCTACAGCGTGCAAGAACTCTACGAATTGTTAGAAAACGCAGTTCAAAACGAGGATTATGAAAAAGCGGCGAGCATTCGCGATGAAATTTCAAAAAGAGAGTCTTAAATTTTCAACCTAATTTTTTATGAATATAAAATTGCGATTAACCGTCATGAATTTTTTCCAATTCTTTGTTTGGGGCGCTTGGTTAATAACAGTTGCAAATTATTGGTTTGGCACAAAAAATTGGGATGGTGCACAGTTCGGAGCTATTTTTTCAACCATGGGAATCGCTTCTATTTTTATGCCAACTTTGACAGGTATTATTGCGGATCGATGGATCAATGCAGAAAAACTTTATGGTGTTTTGCATATTTTAGGTGGATTAACCCTTTTATATGTTCCACAGGTAGATAATCCTGTTGACTTTTTCTGGGTTATTTTAGTAGCAATGATGTTTTATATGCCAACAATTGCTTTATCAAATTCAGTTGCATATAACGCACTTAAAAAGAATGGTTTAGATGTTGTAAAAGATTTTCCACCTATTAGAGTTTGGGGTACAATTGGTTTTATTGTAGCCATGTGGTTAACGAATCTCACAGGAAATAAAGATTCTGAAAATCAATTTTACATTGCAGCGGTGGCAGCTATTTTCTTAGGCTTTTATTCTTTTACGCTTCCAAAATGTATTCCAGAAGGAAAAGCTTCAGACAATAAATCTTATATAGAATTATTTGGTTTAAGTTCTTTTAAATTATTTGCAGATTACAAGCTTGCTTTGTTTTTTGTTTTCAGTATGTTTTTGGGCGCGGCTCTTCAATTGACAAATGCTTATGGCGATGTGTTTTTAGACGATTTTAAACACAATCCAGTTTATACAGATTCATTAGTTGTGAAATATTCAACATTAATTATGTCAATTTCTCAAATATCTGAAACCCTTTTTATTTTAGCAATTCCTTTTTTCTTAAAGAAGTTTGGTATCAAACAAGTAATGCTTTTCAGTATGATAGCATGGGTTTTACGTTTCGGACTTTTTGCTTACGGCAATCCTGGGGAAGGTTTATGGATGATTATTTTGTCTTGTATTATTTACGGAATGGCATTCGATTTTTTTAATATTTCTGGCTCTCTATTTATTGAAACTTCAACAGATTCTAAAATTCGTTCCTCTGTGCAAGGATTGTTCATGATGATGACCAATGGGTTTGGTGCAATTTTTGGCAGCATCGTAAGCGGTCAAATTATTAGTATATATTTTACAGACATTAAGACGGGTGAAAAGGATTGGCATAATATATGGCTCACTTTTGCTATTTATGCTTTAGTTATTGCAATTGCTTTTGCGATTTTGTTTAAACACAAACATAATCCTAATGATTTAGAGAATATAAAACATTAATCATGAAACAATATCACGATTTACTCCATCATATTCTCAAAGAAGGAACACAAAAAGGTGATCGCACTGGCACCGGAACAATCAGTGTTTTTGGCTATCAAATGCGGTTTGATTTGGCAGAAGGGTTTCCTTTGGTAACAACTAAAAAAGTGCATCTAAAATCCATCATTCACGAACTTTTATGGTTTTTGAAAGGTGAAACTAATATTGGCTATTTGAAAGAAAATGGTGTCAAAATTTGGGACGAATGGGCTGATGCCAATGGCGATTTAGGCCCAATTTATGGCAGTCAGTGGCGCAATTGGAATGGTGAGGAAATTGATCAAATTAAAGAAATCATCGAAACTTTAAAAACCAATCCAAACAGCCGTAGAATGTTGGTTTCTGCATGGAATCCGTCGGTTTTGCCTGATACATCAAAATCTTTTGCAGAAAATGTAGCCAACGGAAAAGTGGCTTTGCCACCTTGCCATGCGTTTTTTCAATTTTATGTGGCCGATGGAAAATTATCTTGTCAATTGTACCAACGAAGTGCCGATGTTTTTTTGGGTGTGCCCTTTAACATTGCATCCTACGCACTTTTAACCATGATGATAGCGCAAGTGTGCAATTTAGGCTACGGCGATTTCATACATACATTTGGCGATGTGCATATCTACAACAATCACTTAGAACAAGTCAATCTGCAACTGTCTCGCGATTGCAAACCACTACCGAAAATGGAACTAAACCCACAAGTGAAAAACATCTTTGATTTTACTCATGATGATTTTCAATTAATTGGCTATGATCCACATCCTGCAATTAAAGGTGAAGTTTCGGTGTAAAATCCTTAAAATACAAATGATTAAATACAAAAAGACCCGCTTAATAAACGGGTCTTTTTTCTTGTATTATAATGTAATTACACTGTTTTCAGCTCCAGCAAACTCATTCCATTGTTGAGCGTCAGCTTCGGCGTCATTTTGATAAACTCCGTCAACCAAATACTTAAATTCATAAGATTTGTTGATGTCAAGCTCGAAAGTACCTTTAAATGTACCGTTTTTCAATTTACCTAAAGCGCCGGCTTCTGGATTCCAATTGTTAAAATCGCCGATGACAGCAACTTCTTGTGCGTCTTTTTCTAAAACTGAAAAAGTAACCTTACAAACAGGCTTAGATTTTACGAATTGTTTCTTAATTGCCATTTTGTTTAAATTTAAAATTTGATGCAAATAAACAAACAGAATATTGAAATTCAAACAGTTACATTTATTTTTGCGAATTTGACATTTTATTAGCCTAAAAATTGATAAAGCAATAATTTAATACTTATAAAAAATTTTTATTGCTAACTGAAATCGTTTTCTTTTTATATATTCTTCATTTTCAATATTATTCATTCGTTTGAATAATGAAAGATTTTCTTAATTATAAGGTTTGTTTTACCCGTTTATCAATTCCTTTTGGTTTATTTTGTAAACTAAATTTTGTTTTTATGATTACAATGATTGCTGCGGCTGCCGAAAATAATGCTTTAGGAAAAAACAACGATTTGTTATGGCATTTGCCCAATGATTTTAAAAGATTTAAAGCCATCACTTCTCATCATTACATTGTTATGGGAAGAAAAACTTTTGAGAGTTTTCCAAAACCTCTTCCAAATAGAACCCACATTGTAATTACGCATCAAAAAAATTATAAAGTGCCTGCGGGCGTTATTGTTGTAAATAGTTGGCAGGACGCTTTAAAATATGTGCCAAAAAACGAAGAGATTTTCATCATCGGTGGTGGTCAAATTTATGAACAATTCTTGGATTTGTCCGACAAAATTGAGTTGACGCAAGTACATGCATCTTTCGAAGCGGATGCCTTTTTTCCATCGATCGACATGAATCATTGGAAAATTATCGCAACCGAACATCATCCTGCCGACCAACAGCACGCACATGCTTTTACTTACGTGACTTACGTTCGTCAATCAAAGTTGTAGCTTTTCTTTACTTTTATAGAATGATTTTTGCAAGTAAAGATTGATTCAACGAAGTTTTGAAAACGAATCGGTTTTTAAATTTCTATTTTCATTATCAACAACCTAAAACGCATCGTTAAATAAAATTTGATAATTAGTGCATTTTTTATTTATGGTTTATATTTGCCAAAAAAACAGCATGGCTGAGAAAATTAAGCCTTACAAAGATTCAAGTTTGGCAAAAAAAGAGCAAGTAGCTCAAATGTTCGATACTATTTCTGGGAATTATGACGGATTAAACCGTGTGATTTCGTTTGGAATCGATGTTAAATGGCGAAAAAAAGTACTTCAAATAGTCAGTAAGAAAAATCCTACTAAAATTCTCGATATTGCAACAGGCACGGGCGATTTGGCAATTTTGATGACACAAACCACTGCCAAACAAATCATCGGTCTTGATATTTCTGCTGGTATGTTGGACGTCGGTAAACAAAAAATCAAACAACGAAATTTGGACCAAAAAATAGAAATGGTTTTGGGCGACTCTGAGCAAATTCCTTACAGCGACAACAGTTTTGATGCCATTACAGTGGCTTTTGGGGTCAGAAATTTCGAAAATTTAGAAAAAGGATTGGCCGAAATTCTTCGTGTTTTGAAACCTCAAGGAGTTTTTGTGATTTTAGAAACGTCTATTCCTGAAAAATTCCCTTACAAACAAGGATACCATTTTTATAGTAAAAACATTTTACCGCTCATTGGTCGGATTTTTTCAAAAGACAATGCAGCTTACGGATATTTGTCAGAATCAGCTGCAAATTTTCCTTATGGTGAAACCCTAAACAATATTTTGAGAAAAATTGGGTTTATAGAAGTGTCTGCAATGCCACAAACTTTTGGGGTAGCAACAATTTATAAAGCCACAAAAGCTTAATATTCAAACTTTGATCAACAACTCAATGAATAGTTTTTTTAAAAAATATACTGTTTTTGTCATGATTGGTTTCATCATTTCATTCCAAGCGGAAGCGCAAGGCGTAAAGAATATGTTTGCAAGAAACCCAATGAAAAACAAAGCAAATTTTGATAATCAGTTGATGCATTGGGGCTATTTCCTTGGTTTCAATGTCTATGATTTTAAAATAGATATGATTGACGATGCTCCGCCTATACTTGTTGAAACAACTACAGGTTTCAATGTTGGTTTGGTAGGCAACTTGCGCTTGCATGAATACATCGATTTTAGATTTGAACCGGGCTTGTATTACACACAGAGAAACTTGCGATTTCCGGGTTTTGACAACGAATTTGATGCTTTGAGAGAAGTGAAATCTACGTATATTCATTTCCCGTTTTTATTGAAATTTTCGTCTAAAAGAGTAGGGAATGTCCGACCGTATTTGCTCGGCGGTTTGTCATACACACTCAATTTGTCGAGCAATTTCGATGCGCAAGACGACAATAGCCAAGAAATTTTTAGAATGAAAAGATGGTCGCCAAATTATGAATTGGGTTTTGGTATTGATTTGTATTTTGAATATTTCAAATTTTCGCCTTCCATTAGAGGGGTTTTTGGCATCGAAGACGAATTGATTCGCGACAACGACCCTAATTCGCCATGGACAGGCAATGTGGCATCAATGAAAACAAGAGGTGTTTTTATCAATTTTACTTTTCACTAAGCCGTTGCCGTGCATATTCACTTAAGAAAATAGAAGTTGCCATCGCTACATTCAAACTTTCCGTTTTTTGATGTTTGCCGAATTTTGGAATGCTCATTTTTTGGCTGACCAATGCCTCAATTTCTGTAGAAATTCCATTGGCTTCATTGCCTAAAATTAAAAACCCATTTTGCGGAATTTTGTTTTCATACACGGAAACACCATTCATGAATGTGCCAATGATGGGGGTGTTTTTATATTTTTCAAGAAAATCAGCTAGCGATTCGTAGTAAATATTGACTCTCGTGAACGAACCCATCGTGGCTTGTAAAACCTTGGGATTGAACACATCTACCGTGTTTTCACTACAAACAAGATTTGAAATCCCAAACCAGTCGCACAATCTAATAATCGTGCCTAAATTCCCAGGATCGTTGATGTCGTCTAAGACAACAGTTAGTCCTTTTGGTTCGAATGGCACAAATTCAGGAATTTTGAAAATAGCCAAACAATCGCTTGGAGTGCTTAAAGCGGAAATTTTTTTGAAACTTTCTTCGTCGATGATTTCACATAATTCGGTTGGAAAGAAAGAGGCTTGTTTTTGAGAGGAATAAATGATTTCTGGAACAAAAGCTGCATTGAGAAATTCTAAGATGCTTTTTTTGCCTTCAACAAAAAACAAACCGAGTTGCTTGCGAAATTTTTTTTGTTGTAAACTTGTAATAACTTTTATTTGGTTTTTACTAACCATAGAAATAGTGTACTTTTGAATTAAATTGCTTTTAGATTTTGAAAAACAACTTCGCAAAAATAGCCTTATTTATTGTATTAATTATTACTTTTTTTGCTTGTGACGCAGTAAAAAAAGTGCCAGAAAACGAGCTTTTACTGGTAAAAAATGCTGTTTATGTGGGTGATACACTTTCGAAAGATGTTGTTTATGACGAAATTCTTCTGCAAAAACCCAACACAAAATTGTTAGGTGCTTATTTGGCTTTAGGAATTTACAACTTAGCCAAAGAGAATCAAAGAGTGGCTTTCGATAAAAAATTTATAGAAGATACAGTTCGTTTCAACCGATTGTCTAAGTTTTTGTCTAAAAAACAAGTGTATCGTTTGGGCGATTCCTTTGTTTATGACGGCGTGAATAATTTTCTGAGAAATTTCGGTGAAGCCCCCGTCATGATCAATCCACTAACCACCAAACGTTCTGCCGATAGATTGAGTGGGTACTATTTTGACCAAGGTTTTTTCAATAATAAAGTCACATTTAAAATTGATTCTGTTGGCGTGAAAAAGGGCAAAGTTTCTTATTTTGTTGAAAAAGGAAGGCCCTATCTTTTGGATTCGATCAGAGCCGAAATTGCGTCGCCAGAATTGCAATTGCTTTTCAAAACAGACAAAAGAAAATCGTTTCTGAAAAGAAATGAAGTGTATAATGTTGAAAATTTTAATTTGGAAAGAGAACGGATTACAAATCATTTTAAAAATAATGGGGTTTATTATTTTCAACAAAACTATGTGAATTTTAAAATTGATACAGTAGATTTAAAAAAGAAAGCGAATATTCAAATCGTGATTGACGATTATAATGAAAGAAAAGACGGCGTGGTGACCAAAAAGCCCTTTCAAGTGATGACCATCAGCGAGGTGAATGTTTTTACTGAAAATCCATATTCAAAAAACATCGAAAAAGTGATGGACAGTATGGAATATAACAACATCCATATTTACAGTAGAGACAAAATCAGATTTAGACCTAAGGCTTTGACAAATCCTGTTTTTATTGCAAAAGGCGAAGTTTTTTCAGAATTAAACACCAATTTAACCAAAAGATACTACGATAATCTCGGTATTTTTCAATACCCAAGTATTCAATACGTTGAAGATTCAAAAGACCCAACCGGACATTCGCTGATTGCCAATATTTATTTAGAGCAACAAGAAAAATTTACCCTCAGGCCAGCTTTTGAAGTGCTACATTCTAATATTCAAGATTTTGGCTTGGCTGGAAATTTAACACTTTTGATCAGAAATGTTTTCAACGGTGCCGAACGATTTGAATTTTCGACTCGAAGTAACATCGGGTCCTCAAGTCAATTGTCAAATCCGAATAATGCCTTTTTTAATATTCTTGAATACAGTGCCGATATGCGATTGTATTTTCCAAGAGTTTTATTTCCAGTGAGTACCGAAAAAATCATTCCAAAGAAAATGATTCCAACAACAGCTTTAAGTTTAGGATTTTCTAAGCAAGAAAACATCGGTTTAGACAAAGAAAGTTTCAACGCTATCATGGCCTATAATTGGACTCCAAAAAGTTTCAATGCTGCTACTTTTGAATTAGTTAATTTGCAATACATTAATAATATCAATGTTTCTAATTATTTCACTGTTTATGGTTCATCGTACAATGCTTTAAACAATATTGCACAACCATTTGCAACAAATCCAGCCTTTTCAAACTATTTTAATGTTGATAATAACTTAATCATAGAATCTGGAACCAACGGATTCATAAAAGACGTTTTGAGTCAAAACACTTCGTTAGTTCCTTCAGATGATGATTTTCAAGAAGTTAGAAGCATTGAAGAAAGAAGAAAAAGATTGACAGAAAACAATTTAATTCTAGGTTCTAGTTTTTCCTACAACTTCACGACAAGAAAAAACGAGAAAGACAATCAGTTCTATACCCTGAAAACAAGGTTTGAAGGTGCAGGAAACTTATTGTCTTTACTCACCGAATCATCCAATTTTATTACCAATCAAGAAGGGCAAATCACTATTTTGGGTGTTCAATATTCTCAATATGTCAAAGGCGATTTGGAATATATCAAGCTTTGGGATTTTAATCGAGGCAATGTTTTAGCTACACGCGCATTTTTTGGATTGGCAGTGCCGATTGGGAATTCGAACAATATTCCGTTTTCACGAAGTTATTTTGGTGGAGGTTCCAACGATAATAGAGCTTGGCAACCTTATAGTTTAGGACCAGGAACGAGCGGAGGTGTCAACGATTTTAATGAAGCCAACATGAAAATTAGCCTCAACGTAGAATATCGTTTTAACGTGGCAGGACCCGTCAAAGCAGCCGTTTTTGCAGATGTCGGTAATATTTGGAACGTGTTAGACAACGTAGAAAACACCGATTTTACATTCAATGGGCCAACTTCATTACTAGATGTTGCCATTGGTACTGGATTTGGAATTCGATACGATTTTGATTTCTTCGTAATCCGAACCGATATTGGTTTCAAAACCTATAATCCAGCCTACGAAATCAACGATAGATGGTTCAGAGAATACAATCTGTCGAATGCGGTTTTAAATATTGGTGTAAATTACCCATTCTAATTTTTGAAATTATTATTTTTGTCCATTAACATATAAATAAATAAACATGTCACACAATATCAAACCTGGAGTTGCAACGGGAGATCAAGTTCAAGAAATTTTCAGATATGCTAAGGAGAAAGGCTTTGCGCTTCCAGCTGTCAATGTGATTGGGTCTAGTTCCATCAATGGAGTTCTTGAAACAGCAGCAAAATTGAATGCGCCTGTCATTATTCAATTTTCAAATGGTGGTTCTTCTTTCAATGCTGGGAAAGGACTTTCAAATGCGGGTCAGAAATCAGCTATTTTAGGTGCAATTGCAGGTGCAAAACACGTTCATACACTCGCAGAGGCTTACGGTGCCACGGTAATTCTTCATACAGATCATTGTGCGAAAAACTTATTGCCTTGGATTGATGGTTTGTTAGACGCAAGCGAAAAACATTTTGCAGAAACAGGAAAACCATTATTTAGTTCGCACATGATTGATTTATCCGAAGAACCCATCGAAGAAAACATCGAAATTTGTAAAACTTATTTGGAAAGAATGTCCAAAATGGGGATGACGCTCGAAATAGAATTAGGAGTGACAGGTGGCGAAGAAGATGGTGTTGATAATTCTGATGTGGACAGTTCAAAATTATATACACAACCAGAAGAAGTGGCTTATGCTTATGAAGAATTGATGAAAGTAAGTCCGAAATTTACCATTGCTGCTGCTTTTGGAAATGTTCATGGCGTTTACAAACCAGGAAATGTAAAATTGACACCCGTCATTTTGAAAAATTCTCAAGAGTATGTTCAAGCAAAATACAATACTGAAAATAACCCAATTGATTTTGTTTTCCACGGCGGATCAGGTTCTACATTGGAAGAAATCAGAGAAGGTATTTCTTACGGAGTCATTAAAATGAATATTGACACAGATTTGCAATTTGCTTTTACAGAAGGAATTAGAGACTATATGACAAAAAATATTGAATATTTAAGAAGTCAAATAGGAAATCCTGAAGGCGCAGATGCACCAAACAAAAAACATTATGATCCTAGAAAATGGATTCGTGAAGGCGAAGTAACCTTCATCAATCGATTAGAACAAGCTTTCGCAGATTTGAACAATGTGCAAACGCTATAATTTTCACTGATTAATAATCTAAATTAAAGGCATGTCTTGGTTTAAAAGAACAGAAAAAGGAATCACAACTCCCACCGAGGAGAAAAAAGATGTTCCAAAAGGACTTTGGTATAAATCGCCCACAGGAAAAATTGTTGACTCAGACGAATTAGCAAAAAATTTATGGGTAAGTCCCGAAGACGATTTTCACGTTAGAATTGGAAGTGCAGAATATTTTGGTATTCTATTCGACGGAGAGTTTAAGGAGCTAGACAAAAACATGACTTCAAAAGATCCTCTGAAATTTGTCGATACCAAAAAATACGCTGACCGAATCAAAGATACCATCGAAAAAACGGGTTTGAAAGATGCAGTGAGAACCGCAGTGGGAAAATCTAAAGGAAATGATTTGGTGGTTTGTTGTATGGATTTTGCATTCATTGGCGGTTCGATGGGAGCGGTTGTCGGAGAAAAAATTGCGAGAGGCATCGATTATTCCATCAAAAATAGAATTCCGTTTGTCATGATTTCAAAATCAGGAGGTGCACGAATGATGGAAGCGGCTTATTCATTGATGCAATTAGCGAAAACATCGGCTAAATTAGCTCAATTGGCAGATGCAAAAATTCCCTATATTTCTTTATGTACCGATCCTACAACAGGCGGCACAACAGCTTCTTATGCAATGCTTGGCGATATTAACATTGGCGAACCAAGTGCTTTAATTGGTTTTGCGGGGCCAAGAGTTGTAAAAGATACCACCGGAAAAGATTTGCCAGACGGTTTTCAAACGGCAGAATTTTTATTAGAGCACGGATTTCTTGATTTCATTGTGCACAGAAAAGATTTAAAAAACAAAATCAATCTTTATATAGATTTAATTCTAAATCAAGATTTACGATAGATTTATGTTGATTTAATAGCATGTAAAAAATCCCATTCCTTGTAAGAATGGGATTTTTTTATGAATCTAAAATTAATTTTATGCCAACATCGTCACAGGATTCTCTAAATACTGACGTAATGTTTGAAGAAATTGAGCGCCTGTTGCTCCATCAACAGTCCTATGGTCACAAGCCAAAGTAACAGTCATGGTGTTGCCAACCACAATTTGCCCGTTTTTAACCACTGGTTTTTCAATGATAGCACCAACAGAAAGAATAGCTGAATTGGGCTGATTGATGATCGATGTAAATTCGCTAATACCAAACATTCCTAGATTTGAAACAGTAAACGTACTTCCGTCCATTTCCGCAGGTTGTAATTTTTTATTTCGTGCTCTGCCTGCTAAATCTTTCACGGCACTTCCAATTTGAGACAAACTCATTTGATCTGTGAAATTCAAAACTGGAACAACCAAACCATCTTCAACAGCAACAGCAACGCCAATATTCACATGATGGTTGATGATGGTTGCATCGTCTCTCCATTGCGAGTTCACTTTTGGATGTTTTTTCAGTGCCATTGCGCATGCTTTAATCACCATATCATTGAAAGATACTTTTGTGTCAGGCAGCGTATTGATTACTTGTCTTGAAGCCATGGCATCGTCCATCGTAACTTCAATTGTTAAATAGTAATGTGGTGCTGTAAATTTAGATTCAGATAATCTTTTCGCAATGGTTTTACGCATTTGCGAATTCTTGATTTCTTCACTTAATTTTTCACCTGCTGGAACAAAAGGAGCGACAACGCTGGTTTTTTGTTCCGTATTTGCAACGACAGCTGTTTTTTCATCTGCTTTTGAGGCTGCTATTTGTTGTGTGTTTGAGCTTGGTTTGAAGTTTTCAACATCGTTTTTAGTAATTCTGCCGTTTTCTCCAGAGCCCTTCACTTGATTTAAAGAGATTCCTTTTTCCTTTGCTATTTTTTTAGCTAGGGGAGAAGCAAAAATTCTTTTTCCATCGTTTGTGTTTTCAGAAACTATTTCTTCATGGTTGGTTGCAGTAGTTTGCATTGTTTCTGCTGTATCAACGCTTTTTTCTGAAGATTGCGCATTTGGATCATAATTTTTAGCTAATGCAGAAACATCAGTTCCTTCGGGGCCTAAAATGGCTAAAATCGAATCAACTGGTGCTGTTTGTCCTTCTTGTACTCCAATATAAAGCAAAGTACCTGCATTGAAAGATTCAAATTCCATGGTGGCTTTGTCTGTTTCAATTTCAGCCAGAATATCGCCTTCACTTACTTTGTCTCCTACTTTTTTCAACCAAGTGGCAACAGTACCGTCGGTCATCGTGTCGCTTAGACGTGGCATAGTAACGACAATAACTCCTTTAGGTGTTGAAGCTGAAGCAGTTTTCTCTTCTTTGATTTCAACAACATCTTGATGGGTTGTTTCTGCTTTAGTCTCAGTTGCAACTTTTCCACCTAATAGCGCATCAATATTTTCATTTTCTTTACCAATAATTGCCAAAAGTGTATCAACAGGTGCAGTTTCACCTTCTTTTACACCAATATAAAGCAAATATCCATCATGGAATGACTCAAATTCCATGGTCGCTTTGTCGGTTTCTATCTCAGCAAGGATGTCTCCAGTTTGTATTTTATCGCCCACTTTTTTTAACCAAGTTGCAACAACACCTTCTGTCATCGTATCGCTGAGTCGCGGCATATTTATTATTTCTGCCATAGTTTTATAATTTATGAGGAATAAATGGATAATTTTCTTGTTCGTACACTACATCATACATTACATTCTTCGTCGGAAAATCAGATTCTTCCGCAAAAGTTTCGCATTCTGTTACTAAATCTTTTACCCTTTGGTCAATGATTTCGATTTCAGCATCGGTGGCGTAACCATTCTCTTTGATGATGTCCAATACTTGTGTGATGGGATCAATTTTTTTGTATTCTTCCACTTCGTCTTTCGTTCTATATAATTGTGCATCCGACATAGAATGACCTCTATAACGATATGTTTTCATTTCTAAGAAAGTGGGGCCGTCGCCTCTTCTAGCTCTTTCAATAGCTTCGTGCATTGCCTCGGCAACTTTCACAGGGTTCATCGCATCTACAGGCCCGCACGGCATTTCGTAGCCTAAACCAAGTTTCCAAATATCGGTGTGATTCGCTGTTCTTTCAACAGATGTTCCCATGGCATAACCATTATTTTCACAAATGAAAACAACGGGAAGTTTCCATAACATTGCCATATTGAAGGCTTCATGCAAAGAACCTTGTCTTGCTGCTCCATCACCAAAATAGGTTAATGTAACGGCATTTCTATTAAAATATTTATCGCCAAATGCCATACCAGCACCCACAGGGATTTGTGCACCAACGATGCCGTGACCCCCATAAAACCCGTGCTCTTTCGAAAAAATGTGCATGGATCCACCTAATCCTTGAGAGGTTCCAGTGCCTTTTCCTAACAATTCAGCCATTACTCTTCTTGGATCAACACCCATACCAATCGGTTGAACGTGGTTTCTGTAAGCAGTAATCATTTTGTCTTTGCTTAAATCCATCACGTGAAGTGCGCCAGCCAAAATAGCTTCCTGACCATTGTACAAATGTAAAAATCCTCTCACTTTTTGTTGGATGTAGAGTGCTGCGAGCTTGTCTTCAAACTTTCTCCAAAATTGCATTTCTTCGTACCATTTTAGGTACACTTCTTTGGTAATTTCTTTCATTTTACTAACGGGTTTGCTAATGTATAAATACTAAAATGCTTGTTTCGCAAAATATCAATTGTACCCAAATTTGCGAAAAGCAAAAATAATATTTACAACCTACACATAAAAATATAAATGGACTAAAATGTTTTAATATTTGAAAATAAATGTTTTTCAACAAAAAAACCGCTGTCAATTTGACAACGGTTCACCTTATTTGTTTTCAAATGATTATAAATACTTCTTTTCAAAGCCAAAAGGCAACAAATTTTTAAGGGAAGATGATAAATGAACTTCGCCATTTTCACCCATAAAATAAATTTGAATGGGTTTTTCTTGTTTAATTTCATATTCAGCCATGGATTGTCGGCATGCACCACAAGGGGGAATTGGCGATAAAACAGGATTATTTAAAGAGGTTGCCGTAATTGCAATTTTTAAAATTTCTATATTTGGATAGAGTGCACCCGCTTGAAAAATAGCCACACGCTCAGCGCAAAGTCCAGATGGATAAGCAGCATTTTCTTGGTTTGAGCCAATTACGATTGCTTCGTTGGCAAGCAAAATGGCAGCACCTACTTGAAACTTAGAATAGGGTGCGTAAGCATTTTTTCTAGCTTCAATGGCACTAAGCATCAATGTTTTTGATTCAGCATCGAGTGCGTCAATACTTTCAAAAACAAATAGTTCACTGTGAATGGCAATTTTTTTCATGTTTTAGTTGTCGTCATATTCATCACCAAATCTGAAAGACAATGAAAATCTTAAAGTATTTTCTAATGGATTTCTAACATTTGATGCTGAAAATAAATAAGAGACATCTATTTTGATCACATTGTATTTAAAACCAGCACCAAAAGTGTAAAATTTACGTGCCCCTTTTGTTTCATGTTCGTTGAAATAACCTAAGCGAAGCGCAAACGAATCTTGATAAACATATTCAGCTCCTAATGCCCAGATTGTTTCGCGCCATTCTTCGCCCATACCGTCTGGTGCGTCATTAAATGAACTAAAAAGACCGGAAACCCAACTTGTGCTTTTAACTGCGTTTTGTAATGCTTGATCTTCTGGATCGTTGGGTATATTATTTCCATTGGCATCTTCACCAGCAGGTGTTGGAACCATTAATTTAGATAGTTCTGCGTTGACTGTCAATTTGTTGAAACCATCGATAATGAAATCGTAACCTCCACCTAAGCGCAGTGTTGCGGGTAAGAAATTTCCGTTTTCTGGATTTGGATCGCCATCATAGCTAATTTTTGGCCCCATATTTTGCAAGTTAAAACCAGCTCTCCATTGACCATTAAAACTTTCGTATGCTTTTTCTTCTGATTGATAGAAACCTGCAACATCAAAGGCGAAAGCGTTAGCGGCTGTTGCATCGTTTTCCAAGTTTTGTAATCGTAAATCCGAACGAATATATCTTCCTGCAACTGCCATTGAAAAGTTAGGGTCTAATTTTAAGGTGTAAGACAAATCTACCGCAAGTTCGCTTGGTTTTTCTGTAAATCCTGGATCCACATCGTCTGTTCTAAAAATAATATCACCTAAAGAAAAATATCTTAAACTAGCTGCAAATGCACTTCTGTC
>JBEILV010000014.1:0-30070 GCA_040379105.1 Flavobacterium sp. | reverse complement strand
GTATTATGTTTCAAAGTTAAAATTAAAAGTAATTTTGAAACCCAACTTTGGTAGTGAAAATATTTTTGTCGCGGTTGAAAAAGTTAGTGAGTTCAAATCTTGGCTTTCCAAATAAATAATTTTCATTTGTATAGGTCAAAAAACCGATTTCGATAAATTCTTTAACACTATATTTGTGTCGTCAAGCTTTCGGAACAGCTTTTTATTTGACTTAGTCAAACATCCTCAAATCTGCAACCGATCTTTTAACTTCAAAAACAACAACGCCGTTAAATACGCATCGCCCAAAGCCGTGTGTCGATCGTGCATTTTAATTTTGAACTTTTGGCACAATTCATCCAAACTCGAATGTTGGTCTTCTTGCCAATTGTTAAATTTTTGATACATTGCATCGGTGTCCATCGATTCGTTTTTGAGCTTTCCTAAATCATGACGATCCAGCATATTATTAATCATTTTGATGTCAAAACGCACATGATGACCCACCAAAGTATGATTTTCAATCAAACCTAAAAACTGAATCAAAGCTTCTTTTTCGGTCACTTTTTCGGTGGAGCCGTCTTTCAAAATACCGTGAATGGGTGTCGATTTTTCGTCGTAGAAAGTCTGCGCAACAAAAACTTCAAAACTGTTTTGCACCAAAATGGCATTGTCTTCAACCACCACAGCTCCAATAGACAAAACCACATCTTTTCTTGGATGCAAGCCTGTCGTTTCACAATCAAACACCACAAATCGATTTGAGGTTTTTTTCGAATGAAAATGCGCCAAATAGCTTTCCCAAAAATCGGGGAGTTGAGAGCCTGTTTTTTTAAACCATTGAAACATTTTTATATAAAATAGGTGAGTTGAAATCTGTTTTTAATCATCTCTTGCACTTCCGAAATGGGCACAAAAGCGTTTTTAAGCTTTACTTTATCTAATTTCGATAATTCATTCAAATTCAAATACCTGCCACTTGAATTAGAAAGAAATCCTTCCTCGGTTCTAAACTTCGAAAGCACGTTAAATGCCTCGGCGCAAGCCTCAAAAATATCTTCGTTTTGTGGTTCGAGTAACGCCAGTTTTTTGAATCGTAAATAGGTATTGTTGATGCCTTTTACGCCCAATTGCAAACATAACAATCGCCCTGCATCAATCAAAGGCAAAAGCGCACGACCTTTCACATCGAAAGCGTCTTTATGTTCGCCATCGCGTTCTACCAAAAACTGTCGGAAAAATCCTAACGGCGCAGGATTTTTGAGCGCATCTGTTCCCAAATACGCCAAAAACAAATCGTTTTTTTGTGTTTTTTCAAAAACCAACTGCGAAATAGGCTCAAGCAATTCAGCATCGCCAGCCACAAAATCAAAATCGAAGAAAATCGTACACATCAAAATCCCATTTTCGCCGGGTTTTGTGATCCATTCCGAAAATTGATGCACCCATTCGTCCACAGACAAACACCATTTTGGGTTTTGTGCCATCATATCGGCAGGACATTTTTCATACCCAATCACTTCCAGTTTGTTGTTCACCAAGGCGGCCATTTCCAAAAAATAAGCCCGCAATATTTCTACATCTTCGCCTTCTTTGACTTCAAAAACAAGCGCATTGTCTTGATCAGAAAGCAACAATTGTTCTTTACGACCCTGACTTCCAATCGAAAACCACGCAAAACGTGCGGGTGGAGGCGAACTCATTTGCGAAATCGCCATTTGTATGCAGCGTTGCGTCATTGCGTTGTTCATTGCCGCTGTCAAATTGGCAACGTGTTGTATCGGACTGTTTTTGTCGAGTGCTTGTTGGATAAAATCGGCCCATTGCATTCGAATTTTTTTCATGTCGAGTGCCGAATTGGCGCGTTTTATTTGTTTAAGCACCACCGCAGGGTTGTTGGCTTGTGCTGTAATCACGTCGTGTTCAGAAATAATCCCTTTAATTTTCGATTGATTCGTCCCGTCGTCGGTCACGCACAAATGTCCGATGCCGTTTGTCAGCATCAACAATTGCGTTTCCGCCACCGAAATATGTTCGGGCACCGTTATCACAGGCGACGACATGATTTGATGCACAGGAGTTTGTATATCAAAAAGCCCCGTCGCAATTTTAGATCGCAAATCTTTGTCCGTAACAATCCCCACAGGCAATAGGTTTTTATGAATCAACACACTGCCTATTTTGTATTTCGTCATCACAATCGCCACATTTTTCACCAAATCGTCCGAAGAAGCAATGATGGGGTTTTGCGTGTATTTTATCGGTTGATAATATTGAATTTCAGTAGATTGCTCGTTGTAAACCACGTGGTCGGCAATCAGTTTTCCTTTTTTATTGTTGTCGTAAGGGTTCCGAGTGTTCGAAGCAAAACTTTCCAATAAAAAATCCATCACTTTCGGAAATTCCAACACGAATGGTTTGAAAACATCAATAGGAATGGCATACAACAGCGATTCTTCTCTCGCTTTGGCTGTCATCAAATAGTTGTTTTTAGCAAAAAATGGACGCAAACCAATCAAATCGCCTTCATCACATTTGTCAATCAACGATTCTTCCATGTCGGACGTAACCAACAAACCAACCGCACCCTCGCGCACAATGTAAAAATAGTCGTGTAACGGATCGTTGATTTTGAACAACGTTTGATTTTTTTTAAGGTAAATCACTTTCACGTAATTGGCAATAAAAACCAATCGTTCATTGGGAATCAACTGAAAAGGCGGATAGTTTTTTAGAAAATCGGCCATGCGAACGGCAAGTGAATTTGTCATAGGGCTTATTTTTAATGATGCTTTAAAGGTAGTAATTTCAAAATAGGAATGAAACGATGTGCCAAAAAATTGAGATTTTATTTACAAAAAGGTCTTTCAAACGATGTTTTTATTGCTCATCATTGTTTAAAAAAAACAATTCAATCAAAAATTCATCAAAACGGCATCAAAGATAAGTTATTTTAGTGGCTTGAAAAATGAAAAAACTAGTAAAATGTTTACAATAGACCAAATCGAAACAGCACACAGCAAAGTGAAATCGGGAGCAGATTTTCCGAATTACATCAAGGAAATCAGGGCTTTGGGAGTCTTGAAATTTGAAACTTGGGTCATCGACAGCCACACCGAATATTTCGGAAAAGCCGCATTCCAAATCCAGTCCAACCCAAAATATGCGCCCCTCAATATTTCGGAAACGAGCCAGAAAAATGCTTTTGAAAACTATTTAAAATCACACCAAAAAGGCGAAACCGACTATTTCACTTTTTGTCAACATTGCGCTGAAACTGGCATCGAAAAATGGGTCGTGGACCTCGAACAATCGACCTGCACCTATTTCGACAAAGCCAACAACAAAATACTTACAGAAAACATCCCTTTGGGTTGAAAAATCACGCACCAAAGATTTAATTTTTTCTTCCATTTGAGCCCATCGCTCGGGCTGAGAATAAACCCTATTCCCGCTTTTCGCTACTATCTTTTGGGCAGAAAAATGCCCAAAAGGATAGCCGCTTCAATCGGGTGCAAACATCAACGTATTGATAATAAATACCGTAAAATCCGAACAGTATATTTTTAAATCATAAAACTGTACTTTCAAAACCATGACGGTCTTAAGCAAAAATTAAGCAATTCATAATACAATCTTCAGTTGAATATCAATATTTGTGAGGATGTATAGTCTAACTTTGATTGCAAATAAACAGCATTAAATACACCCTAAAATGATAACAATCGACAACTATTTAGACAACCACTACATACATAAAAGTAATTGGTTGCGCGCAGCAGTTTTGGGTGCAAATGATGGCATAATTTCTATCTCAAGTCTTGCCATTGGTGTGGCAGCAGCCAGCACGGCGAGAGAACCCATTGTTTTGGCAACCGTGGCAGGATTAGTTGCGGGTGCGTTATCGATGGCGGCTGGAGAATACGTTTCTGTTAGTTCGCAAACAGACACTGAAAAAGCAGACATTGAAAGGGAAAAGAAAGAACTAAAAGAAATGCCCGACGAAGAACTCAGCATTTTGGCGCAAATATACGAGCAACGTGGATTAAAAAAAGAAACAGCCATGCAAGTCGCCATCGAACTAACTCAAAAAGATGCTTTGGCTGCCCACATTAGAGATGAACTAGGCATCAACGAAATTAGCAAAGCCAATCCTATACAAGCTGCATTGGCGTCGGGTGCCGCTTTTACAGTGGGTGGAGTTTTGCCTCTTTTGGTCGTTCTTTTTGTTCCCGTTTCAGTAATGGAATTTTGGCTTTATGGTTTTACAATCATTTTTCTAACAATATTAGGCGCAACAGCTGCCAAAACGGGAGGTTCTGGCAAGATGAAAGCCATTTTTCGTGTAACGATTTGGGGAACAATTGCTATGATTCTTTCGGCAGCAGTGGGTTATTTATTCGGAACAAGCATTTAACTTTAAACATCAATATTATGAACGAAGCACATTGGCATTTGGTGGTAAATCATTTACCCATCATTTTCCCTTTAGTAGGGGTGATCGTAATGATTACAGGTCTTATCTCAAAATCTGAAGCCATTAAAAGAACGGCTTTTATGATATTCATTCTTGGGGCAATCGCAACAATTGTTGCAATGTCAACTGGCGAAGGAGCAGAGGAGGTTGTAGAAAATATAAACGGAATTACAGAAAACTACCTCGAGAGTCATGAGGAAATGGCGGAAACATTCGCACTGCTTTCTTACATTTTGGGTGGAAGTTCTCTTCTTGGACTTTGGGCGAGTTTCCAGAAAAAAACCTTTTCTCTATTGATTTCAATTGGAACATTGCTTTTTGCCATTGTGGTGCTCTTCTTTGCAAAACAAACAGGAACTACAGGTGGAGAAATAAGACATACAGAAATTAGAGGGGCAAACAGCGTAATAATGAACGACAATAATAACGTAGAAAAAGACGGTGACGATTAAAAATGATAAAAACCGAAAAGCAAGGATTAATTCAATTGCTTAAAATAGCAACACCATTTATCATCAGCACAACACTTTACACGGCTTTTGTCCTTGGGCTTGAAGAGTATTTTGGCGATCACATCTATAAAACATCTGGACAAATAGGCTCGGTCTTTGGACTCGCTGTTGCGTTCTTTCTTGGTTTTAGAATGAACTCTGCTTATGATCGATGGTGGGAAGCTAGAAAAATATTTGGCGAATTGACCAATAATACAAGAAGTTTTGTTGCTAAAATTTACGCTTATTATGGCAATGAACAACATTTTAAAGAAACCAAGCAAAAAGATGTAAACCTTACAGCGAGAAAAACGATTGATTTAACCATTCTATACATCAAGCAACTAAAAAATGAAATGCACAATAATTTTCATCCTACATTCGATGAATTTTCAAATGAAATCTTGGACGAGTTTAACATCAACAAAAAGAACAAAGTTTCAAATGAAATTTTAGTAGCCATTACAAAAGATATTGAGGACAATTTTGCTACTTCCGCTAGAATTGAAAAAGGCGATTTGATGCAACAGATCAATCGATTTTATGACATACAAGGCAAAGCAGAAAGAATAAAACATACACCGTTTTTAAAGATATACAGTGCATTTACAAAATTAATAGTCAGTTTCTATGTTGTTCTCATACCATTTTTTATTGGCGATATTGATTTGGGTGGGGAAGAAAGTGGATTTGAATTTCTAACTGTCCCAATAATGGTAGTCATCAGCACCGCATTTTTGACCCTCAACAAACTAGCAAATTTGTATGGCGAACCTTTTTCAGAAAATAAAACATCCGTGTCCATCGATGAAATTTGTAAAACCTTAGAAATGAATTGTATTGAAGTTCGGGACAAACTTTAATCACAACTATCTTTGTTTTTGAACCTTATTGAAGACAGTTATAAAATAAAACGATCATTCTTCAAATTTCAAATTGAAATTTTCAAACTTTCAAAATTTCAATTTTACAAGGTAACAGTTTCTATTCTTCCCGATGTACTTTTTCAAAATCAAATGCAGGTGTGCAAACAGCAACATATTCACAAGGCTCGCTAAAAGGATTCGAATATTGCACTCGGCTGTTTTTCAGTATTTTAATAGATTCGCCTTTGGCTAAAACAATGGTTTCGCCATCGACAATAAACTGTTTTTTACCAGAAATTACAAGTGTAAATTCATCAAATTCAGGAGTTTGAAAGGGTTCCGACCAAAAAGGTGGAGCAATCATGTGCGCAATTGAAATGGCAGCGTTGCCATCTGTTGCCTTGCCAAAATGTTCGGCAATCAATTTTCCATCGGTGGTTGGAACAATGAATGGATTTTTTTGAACAATGGTTTTGCTCATGTTTACGATTTTAATGTTGCTTCAAAAAGTTGTAAAAAATGCTTTAAAAGTTGGGCTTTCACTTCGTCTAAATCTACTTTACGGCCTAATTCTTTTTCCATAGAAGTAACTGCCTTATCTTGAATGCCACATGGCACGATGTAACCAAAATAATCCATGTCGGTGTTGACATTAAATGCAAAACCATGCATCGTTACCCAGCGCGACGCCCGAACGCCCATCGCACATATTTTTCTCGCTTTTGGCGTGCCTACATCCAACCAAACTCCAGTTTCGCCGCCGCTTCGTTCGCTTTCGATGCCGTATTCTTTTAAAGTCAAAATCACCATTTCTTCCAATAAACGCAAATATTGATGAATATCTGTAAAGAAGTTTTCAAGGTCTAAAATCGGATAACCTACAATTTGCCCTGGTCCGTGATAGGTTATATCGCCACCACGGTTGATTTTGAAAAATGTGGCACCCAATGCTTCGAGTTCGCTTTCGGTTTTAAGCAAATGTTCAATCTTTCCACTTTTTCCGAGGGTGTAAACGTGCGGATGTTCCACAAAAAGTAAATAATTGGGCGTCGGGATTTCAGTATTTTCTCTTCTGTTTTGAATTTTTATTTGCAATAGTTCTTGAAAACGCACTTCTTGCAACTCCCAAGTTGCGGCATAACCTTTTTTGCCTAAATCTTCTATGGTAATTTCTTTGTTCATCGTTTTTTTTGTTCCAAACAAAGATAGGCGTTTAAATTATTCACAAACCTATATTTTGCATTTCAAAGTTTTGTTTATTTGTTAAAACTTACATTATGTTGCTTAATTATGTTTTCGGTGCAGTTATTCTTTTGTTGGCTTTATTCCTCGTTTTTTTGATTTCATTCTTTTTTTATGGTTTTTTGGAATCCGTTTTTATGGCGGTTTTCAACAAACCATTTTTTGTACATCAATACAGAAAACTCAATACTCTTTCATCTTCCGACATTGTTTTTTTGAAAAACCACAGTGCTTTCTATGTGAAATTGAAACCCAAATATCAATTGTATTTTCAACATCGTGTGAAATCTTTTTTAAATAAATACGAATTTATTCCAAGGGAAGAAATCAATCTAACACAGGAAATGAAAATTATGATTGCGGCAACAGCCATTCAACTCACTTTTGGTATGCGTACTTATTTGATGACGACTTTTCAATATATTGTTGTTTATCCTGATACTTATGAATCCACGATAACCTATCAATGGCACAAAGGCGAATTTAATCCGAGGATGAAAGCGATTGTTTTTTCGTGGAAGCATTTCGAAGAGGGTTTTCAATCGCATAATGACAATATCAACTTAGGTTTTCATGAGTTTGCGCATGCGCTCAACATGCACGGGCTCAAAAGTAAAGATGCAAGCGCCACCCATTTTGCTTGGCTTTATAAAAAAATGCTGCGCTATTTGGAAAATCCAGCTGTGCAAAAAAAGCTTATTTCCTCCGATTATTTCAGAATTTATGCTTACTCCAATCAATTTGAGTTTTTTGCTGTTTTGGTCGAGCATTTCTTTGAAACTCCCGAACAATTCAGAAAAGAATTCCCGGTTTTGTTTCAAAAAATAAAAAACCATGATCAATTATAATGAAAAGTGGTTCAAGGGCAGAAGTTCGTTTGAATAGCGAATCGAGTGTGTTTTTAATTGAATTTCAATATTTTAAATAAAATTGCACGAATATAAGTTCGGTCATTTTTTGTGACAACGATCGGATGAAATGAATCATTTCAAAAGAAATGTTTTTAATTAAATGATTATTCTAATTGATTCGAACAAACTATGCAAATAGATTAAAAACAAAAAAAGCATACTAATTTGAGTTAGAATGCTTTAATGATGTATAAAAGACTTGTCCTTATTTATCTATTGCGCCCAAAACACGTTGCATGAACTCGTTTAACGCCACTTTTTTGTCAACCCCGTTTTTGATGGCTTTGTGCACTTCAAGTGCGCCGTACATATTCGAAATCAGTTCGCCAATCACATCTAGCTCTTCATCTTTGATGGTAGTCAATTCTGTTAAAGATTCAAGCACCTCAATGGTTTCGATGAGATAATCTGAATCGTTTTCTTCAATGAATTGCGTTAAATGCTTGATTACAGGTAATTTCATGGTTTAATTTTTAATTTCGTCAACGAGCGCAGTTAATACTTCGAGTTTGTTCGTTTGCGCCTGATTTACCAATTTTCCATCTACGAAAGTAGCAAAAGTGGGTAAATTTGAAACGTTGGCCATTTTTCTTGATTCCGGAAATTTCTCAGCATCCACCATTAAAAATGGAATTTCTTCATTTTGCGAGGCTAGTTGCTTAAATTTAGGTTTCATAATTCTACAATTTCCACACCAAGTAGCCGAAAACTGCACCACGACACTTTTATTATTTTGAACAATTTCATTGAGATTGTCCTCTGCAATTTCTGTAAACATAATTTTATTTTTTATCACAATTACGAACACAATATTGAGTAATTGTGTTCGTAATGTGTTGTTTTTTATTTAGTTGTGACTTAAATAAGCTGCTGTGCTGTTTCTATCAGCGCTCATTGCTTCTTTGCCTTCTTCCCAATTAGCTGGACAAACTTCACCTTTCGTTTGCACGTGTGTGTAAGCATCAATCAAGCGTAAATACTCATTAACGTTTCTTCCTAATGGCATATCGTTTACGCTTTCATGGAATATTTTTCCGTCTTCGTCAATCAAATAAGTAGCGCGATACGTTACATTTGAACCTTCATAAATAACGGTATCAGTCTCTTCATTGTAAGTTTCAGATTGAATGTCTAAAATACCAAGAATGTTCGATAAATTTCTATTCGTGTCTGCAAGGATCGGATAAGTAACGCCTTCAATACCACCGTTGGCTTTTGGAGTGTTTAACCATGCAAAATGAACTTCATTCGTATCGAAAGAAGCACCAATATCAATAGTGTTTCTTTTTTCAAATTCTGGTAAAGCATTTTGAAAAGCATGTAATTCTGTTGGACAAACAAATGTGAAATCTTTTGGATACCAAAACAATAATACTTTCTTATTGTTTTTTGTAGCTTCTTCAAAAATGTTGATAGAAAGGTTGTCGCCCATTTCTGAAATAGCATCTACTGCAATGTTTGGAAATTTTTTACCTACTAATGACATAACTTTATTTTTTTAAAAATTTAATACCGCAAATTTAGGGCATTATGCTTTTCAAGGATTAATTTTACATCATATTTTATTATAAAAGTATATTTTTTGACTATTACGAATTTAAAATCAATTGATAAAAACGATTGAAATGCAAGCTCAGAAAGTTAAAAAATGACCGACATCATTGAAGTAATTATTTTGCAGGAATTAAAGTTCTAATTTTGATATGAAAGGCCGCAAATAGCAATGTTGTTATTGGACTTAGCCAGTTGAAAATGGCATACATGAAATATTCTCCAACTCCAACACCGAGCACTTCACTTTGATACGCACCACATGTATTCCAAGGTATTAATACAGAAGTAACGGTTCCAGCATCTTCGAGCGTTCGACTTAAATTTTCGGGTGCCAATCCTTTTTCTTTAAACGCATTTTTATACATCTTTCCTGGAATCACAATGGCAAGATATTGATCAGATGCAATGACATTTAGGCCAATACAACTTAAAGCGGTGCTCAAAAATAAACCAAAAACAGACTTAGCAAACGATAATAGAACAGCTGTAATTTTTCCTAAAGCTCCCATCGCTTCCATAATTCCACCAAAAACCATGGCAGATAAAATCAATAAAATAGTCCAAAGCATGCCCAACATTCCTTTGGCATTATACAATTTTGTAAGTGCTTCATTGTCGGTTGCAATGCTTGTTTCAGACCAAATAACATTCAGAATGGATTTTAAATTGGACTCGGACAAAGACGCAAGTAGTTTCGGCTGAAAATAAAAGGCACATCCAACAGCTAAAAAAATTCCTGATGAAAGTGCAATTAAAGGTTTGGTTTTGAACAAAATTAAAACAATAACCAAAGCAGGAACTGCAAAAAGCAAAGGTGTGATGACGAACGTTTCTTCAATTGAAATCAAAATATTTGGCACATCTGTGACGCCTTTGGTATCAGTAAAAAATCCTAAAACACTGAAAATGAATATAGAAATAACATAAGTAGGTATGGTGGTATAAGTCATGTATCGAATGTGCGTATATAAATCGGTGCCCGCCATGGCTGGAGCCAGGTTGGTAGTGTCGCTTAAGGGAGAGAGTTTATCGCCAAAATAAGCTCCTGAAATCACCGCGCCGGCAATCATCCCGACAGGAATTCCAAGTGCGGTACCAATACCAATCAATGCGATACCGACCGTGGCAGAGGTGGTCCAAGAACTACCCGTTGCTAACGAAATAAGGGAGGCAATTAGCATTGATGCAGGCAAAAAAACAGCGGGATTTAAAATTTGAAGTCCATAGTAAACCATGGCAGGAATAATGCCGCTCACAAGCCAAGTTCCTGATAAAGCTCCTACTAGAAGTAAAATCAGAATGGGAATTAAGACACTCTTAAAATTCATTAAAACCTCTCGAAACATGTCAAAAATCCCCACTTTGTTTAGGAGTCCTACAATCAAAGCGAACCCTGCCGAAAAAAGTAAAATGAATTGATTTGAATAATCTCCAAGCAGCACACCGTCAGCATAAAAAATATTATAAGCGAGCAAAATCATTAAAAAAATAACAGGGATGATTGCTTCAAATATGTTTAATTCTTTGTTTTTTTTGATATTTTTTTCCAATGTTTCGAATTTTGAACCTGCAATATAAAAAAAATCATCATTGTTTTAGAAATTTTCAAAAACAAGATTAATTTTCAAATCATTCAATCTTTGGTTTTTCAAAACATGTATTGTAAAAAACAGGACAAAAAATGCATTTTGGTACATCCGAAAGCTGGATGAAGTTACTCTATAAAAGTATCGTTAAAAAGCATTTAACAGCAAAATAAAAGAATGAATAGTTCAAGTAACTCATTGTGAATGAATTTAAAAAGGTTTGAATTTTTGAATTCAGTTGAAATCGAAAGGAACTTGATATAGAAGCTAAAAGTTGGAGCTTTTTTGAAGATTTTTTTTAACGACTACAAAATTGAAGAAATATTGAATTTGGGTTTTACCAATCAAAATTTTAAGCATCAATTTTGTAGTCAAAATGCACAATATTATGATCAATTCACGAGTATTTTGAAACTTTTGTGCTTCATTTCAAAATCAAAACAAGTTTTCAATCCACTTTACGGCACTGAAGTGTTGTTTTTGCCAATATATTTTAAACACCAAGCAATGCTTTTGTGGCATTTCTAATGAGTTTACCGTTGTATGTGTCCTCAAATTTTGGAATAAAATAGATTTGTTTTGGTTTTTCAAATTTATCCAAGCCATCAAAAACATTCGCATCTAATGTAAATGGCTCGCCTTCAATAATCAGGATTAGTTTTTCCCCAAAATCTTGATCTGGTTCGCTACTGATAAAATAGCGACGTTGAATTTTTGAAGATAATTTACTTTCGATGGCCTCGGGTAGAAATTTAATGCCACCACTGTTGATGATATTATCGAATCTACCAAGCCATTTGAATTGTGTTGGAGATTCAATCGAAACAATATCATTCGTAATAATTTGATCATTGAGAATAGCGGGTGCATCAATCACCAAACAATTGCGTTCGTCTTGCGAAATGGATACGTGCGGCATGACTTCGAAAAACGATTTACTGATGCCTCTAATAGCAATATGCGTGACTGTTTCTGTCATTCCATACGTTTCATAAACATTGGTAGGAATTTCAATTAATTTTTTTGCCAATTCATTTGAAATAGGCGCACCACCCACAATTAATCTTTTAACATGATGCAAATGATCAATTGAATTTTGAGCTTGCAAAGGAACCATCGCACAAAAATCATACATTTTATCACATCGTTGCAGCGGATTGGAGCTTGGAGCAACAAAATCCATTTCCAAACCTAAAATAAAGGCCCTGATGAACATCATTTTACCTGCAATAAACCTAACTGGCAAACAATTCAAAATTTGATCACCCGGTTTGAGTTTAAAGAAATCGCCAGTTGCCAGAGCAGAATTGACCATGGCTTGTTTGCTGACAATTAAGTTTTTAGGACTTCCAGTGGCCCCCGAGGTTTGCAATTCCATATAGTCTTTACTATCAAACCAATCTAGTAGAAAATCACCGACTGGTTTTTCAAATTCTGCCCCTTCTTTGATGAAGCTGTAAGCCACCCGACATAAATCGTCTCTATCTAAATGATGCCCATTTAATTTAAACTTGTTATGCACTTTTGAATGATCAACGAGTGTAATTGTTTCCATAAAATCCTGATTTTTAATTTTTTTGATAGTGAAAAAGTTGTTTTATCCAGTTGTTCCAACGATATTTCTTTCCAAAAATAAACAAAAGCAAAGGATAAATCACAAGCATCGGAAGGAATAATTCCCAGCTTAAATTCGGCTCGCTTTGGTCTAATAAAATACTGTTTGTTTGAAATGCTCCCCATTCTGTGGTCACGAGTAAAGCCCCAATTAAATTGTTGGCCGCATGAAATCCAAGCGCTAGTTCTAATCCTTCGTCTAAAAGTGTGAGCATTCCTAGAAAAAATCCGGTTCCGACATAATAAATGAGCACCCAACTGCCTAAGGTATCTATTTCTGGGTTGCCAGCGTGCATCAAACCAAAAGCGACAGAGGTAAAAACAAATGGAATCCATCTTGTTTTGGTGATTACACCCAAATATTGCATCAAATAGCCTCTAAAAAAATATTCTTCAAAGCTTGTTTGCAACGGAATTAAAAGCAATGCGATGATGGCAAAAACAATAAATTGATTGATGTCAAATTGAATCACATAATCAGTTTTGTTGAAATAAAAATCGATTAAAACCATCGAAATAGTGAAGCTACCCCAAATGGAAAAAGAAAAAAAGACGCGTTTCCAATCAATTGTTGCTCTCGAAGTTGTAAATGAGGTGAGCGATTGTTGATGAACGAATTTTACCCAAAACAGTAAGAATAAACACGCAACGGCCAAAGGAACAATCAACATAAGAAAACTGATATTTTTTCCAAATTGTTCATTCATGATTTGAATTGCATCGCCAACATTGATGTCTTAGAAGCGAAGTAATTAAAAATCATCAGTAAGAAAAAGCAAATGGGAAAAGGAAGGTAGAGCCAACCCACAAAATTGGGTTGGTCAATTTGTTCGATGAATTTAGGTTGATTTTTATCGTTCATTTTTTAAACTCTTTAATTTTTATAAGAATTTGAGTAAAAGTAACTTTTCTTTTCATTTTTCAAAAATGTTGTAAAAAAAAAAGACTGCCTTCGAAAAGACAGCCCTTTTATCTAAAGAAAATGTTCAGCTTAATCTAAGTTTGGTAACAATACTTTATTAATAGTGTGGATAACACCGTTATTTGCTTGTACGTCTAAAGGTGCAATAACTTGTGTTACACGATTTGAAACATCTGTAATTTTCACACCAGAAGTTGTATTGATTGTAAAAGATTGTTCTGCTATAGTATTAACAACTTGTCCGTTTGTAATTTGATTTGAGCGTACATTCGCACCCGCAACATGATATAGTAAAACCGTTGTTAGAGCACTTTCTGGAATAGAAGCTAAATCTGGAAATCCTGTTTCAGTTAAAAAAGCACCAAAAGCAGCATCTGTTGGGGCAAAAACTGTGAATGGACCTGCACTACTCAAAGTTGCTGGGAATCCAGCGGCTTCATCTCTAGTTACTGCATCAAGTAAGATTCCGTAATTCGGATCTGCCAAAACAAATGTTACAACTGTTGGTAAGCCAATCACAGCATCTACAATGTGAATGACTCCGTTAGAAGCCATGATGTTAGGTGTAGAAACAGTAGAAATACCATTTAATCTAACGCCATTTGCAGTGTTAACGAACATACTCATGCTTGTTCCAGAAGCAGCACTTGTTGCTTGTGTACTTACGTAACCTGTTGTTAAATCAGTAGATCTGAAAGAACCAGCCACCACATGATTTAAAAGTACTTGTTCTAAAACTGCATCAGGCACAGCATCTAAATTAGCATAATTATTAGCTGTTAGAAAATTTCCAAAAGCATCATTAGTGGGGGCAAACACTGTAAAAGGACCATTACCATCTAAAACAGAAATCAAATCTACACGATCAAGGGCTTCCACCAAGATCGACAAATCTGAGGTTGCTGCTGCAATTGAAGTAATTTTGTTTTGACTTGGCACTGTGCCTGTGTCGTCGTCGTCGCATGAGAATGCAACCAATGAAACTAGACAAACTAGCATCATTTTTCTGAATTTTGAAATGTTTTTCATAATAAATTGAGTTTTTTGTTATTGCAAACATAACAATAGAATCAATCATTTTGTTTAATAAAAAGTTAAAAAGAGTAAACAAAAAACGGATAATAAAAACAGTTGCGATGATGAAAAAGAAGTGTTTTGTGGAAAGACGATTTTAGACAATTCAATATGAAATTTGTATTGAGGCATGATCTTGCATAAAATGTCTTTGTTTACATGTATCAATTTGAATAATAAAAAAACGCAACTACTTATAAATAAAGTAATTGCGTTTAAATTTCGTGACCTCGACTGGATTCAAACCAGTAACCTCTTGAGCCGTAATCAAGTGCGCTATTCAATTGCGCCACGAGGCCTTAATGCGGGTGCAAATATAGGTTTTTTTGGTTTTTATGCAAATCAATTTTTTATATTATTTAAAAAAAAGTAGCTATCTAATTTAGGTGTTGATTGTTAGTTATTTACATTTAAAAAAAAAATAATTTGTCTCATTTGTTTTCTAAAACGTACTTTTTTGTTGCTTAATATTCAACTTTATTCAGGGTAACAATCACAACTTCTTTCTTTTTAATGACATTGTATTTTTTGAGCGTTTCTAAATCTGTTTTAATTTCAATTTTGTTAATCGCATAAACGTTTAAGTTTTCAAGCTCAAATTTATTTGATAAATTATCATCTATATAAATTACTGCGTTGCTTCTTAAGTTTTCAATGATTGAAATCTTTTTTTCAATCTCTGGATCGAAAGGGATATTTTTTAATGATTCATTGTCGAAAAATCCAATTTGATTGCTACCATCTACAAATTTTTTTACATTCAAAAATACTTTTCTGATAGGAATTACCCTGATTTGTTTAGACTTTCCATTGATTCCATTTTTATCCTCAAATTTCATGACTAATTCAATCAATGCACCTTTTGTATTTCTTTTTTTTCGCTGAATTTCGCGTGATATGCCATGCTGTTTTAAATCTAAAACATAGTTTTTTAAATCGTAGTCTGAAGAAGATTTTGTGAAAACCAAGGTAAATTCAATGCTATCAAATTTGATGCTGTCATTTTTTTGAGCTTGTACTTTTTTTGGAAAGATGAATAAAAATAAACAAGCGAAGCAGATGATTTTTGGGATTTTGGAATAACTTTTTGGATGACTCATTTTGTGTTTTTTAAATGTTACCAAAAATGAGACCAAATAATTTATGGTTTTGATTATGGGAAAGTTTTGATCTATATAAACTGAATTCTACTTCTTAAAAAGTCATTTTCAAATTTCTTTTCTCACTTTTTTGTGAATTAAAAAAATGAGACTTGTTCCTATTATCCCCAACATAAACATTACAAACCAATTGGATAAATATCCAAAATTATCAATAATTTCCATGCCTGTTTTAGAACTTGCAATATGCGCCACGCTAAAACTCATCGTGTAAAATCCCATGTATAAACCTTCTTTTCCCTGTGGCGAACGACTTAGTGCAAACGCATTTGAAAACGGAAAAACAAACATGATTCCAAACGCCATTAAAATAATAGAAACAACCAAGATGCCAACCCAAGCATCAAAAAGCAAAACAGCAAAACTCAAACTCATTAAAAAAGATCCAAAAAGAATGATTTTTAAATGGTTGGATTTTTTTTGTTCAAAATAACTCACAAGCGGCATTTCAAATAGGAAAATCAGTAAACCATTCAGCGTCATCAGTAAGCCTGTTTGAAATTCTGTAAGCAAATATTTATCGTGATGATAGAGCGGGAGCGTGGTGTATAATTGAAAGAATATCATGGCCATTAAAAAACTATTGGTCAGGAAAATTACGAATGGAACATCATTCCAAATGCGTGTTTTTTCTATTTTTTTATTGTTTTCATTTTGCTTTGTTTGACTTTGTTTCACCTCTTTGACCATCAATGCAAAAATTCCGATGGCAACAATGCACGAAAGTCCATCAACCCAAAACAACCCATAATATCCGATGCCCATGATGATTAATCCGCCTAATGCGGGTCCTAATGCAATGCCTAAATTGACGGCAAGTCGCACTAAAGTTAAAGCTCGGGTGCGGTTTTCTGGTTTTGCATACGTTCCGAGAGAAACAAACATCGCAGGTCTAAACATATCAGCGACAATCATAATCACAAAAATTCCAACACACAAACCAATAAAAGAAGTGATAAATTGAAAGAATAAGAATAAAATGCCGCTTGTTAATAGGCTGAAAATCATTATTCTATAAAACCCTATCTTGTCTGTCAATTTTCCTCCCAACCACGAACCCACAAGCGAGCCGACACCAAAACAAACCATAATCCAGCCAACTTGAGAATAGCTAAACCCTAAATCTTCTTTCAAGTATTTTGATAAAAACGGCAACACCATCGTTCCCGCTCGATTGATGAAGGTAACGATGGCAAGAATCCAAATTTCTCGAGAGAAACCTTTAAAATTTTGGACGTATTTTTGAAAATAATTCAAAGCGTTGATTTGAATTGCAAATGTAAAAGGTTTTGAAAGAATGAAATTGTTTTGAGAATTAAATTAAAGTTGAAATTAGTTAATTCAAGTCCTATCTTTGGCACAATTCGTGTAAACATTTTTTTAAATCATTAAATATCCTAAATCATGAGAAAAATAACGTACTTTTTTGTTTTGTTAACCGCAGTTGTATTTCAATCTTGTTCAGGACCAGAAGGGCCTCCAGGACCACAAGGAGTTCAAGGTCCTATTTCTGAAGCAGAAGTTTTTGAAGTGACCCGAAACCTCAATGCTTCTACAAATTTTTCTGCATTGGTGCCGCTCAATCCGCCGATCTTGGCTTCTGATGTGGTTTTGACTTACGTGCTTTGGGAGGTAAACAACGGCGAACCTATTTGGCGTTTGATGCCACAAACCGTCCAATTAAACGAAGGCGATTTACTGTATAATTACGATTTTACAAGATTCGATGTCAATATTTTTCTGTCGTCAGCCGATTTTCAATTGACAATATTAGGCCCGCAATGGACCCAAAATCAAACTTTTAGAATTGTATTGATTCCTGGTTTTTTTGCCTCTGCCAAAATGAATTATGCTGATTATGATAATGTTGTGCGTTCGCTTGGATTATCGGAAACCGATGTAAAAAAAATCCAATAAAAAAAATCTTAAGAGACTGATAAAGTCTCTTTTTTTGTTTTGTTCATGCAGTACTTTCGTGCAAATTTAAATTTAACTCAATGGATTTCTTGTACATTGTTCTAGGATTGGTATTATTGGTTGCTGGTGGTAATTGGCTTTTAAAATCGGCAGTTGGAATTTCTGTAAAACTCAAGATTTCAAAATTAATTATAGGTTTAACTGTCGTTTCATCTGCAACTTCTGCGCCTGAATTAATTGTAAGTATCAAAGCCGCTTTAGCAGGATTTCCAGATGTCGCACTCGGAAATGTAGTGGGTTCCAACATCGCTAACATTGGACTTATTTTAGGTGTCGTGCTGATCATCAGCAAAATAAATGTTAGCAAAAGTTTTTATAAAATCGATTGGCCCGCCATGTTGGTCGCTTCATGTATGCTGTTTTTGGTTCTTTTATATGACGGTACGATTAGTAGGATGGAAGGATTGATTTTTTTTATGTCCATGGTGCTTTTTACAATATATCTTATCAAAAATCAGAAAGAAACCGCCGAATTTGACGAACCAGTGGTCGAAGTAAAACAAACCAATTCATTTTTTATTGTACTTTTCCTTGTTTTAGGTGGTGTTGCTTTATGGGGAGGATCTGAATTATTGGTGCATGGTGCTGTCAATGTGGCCAAAGTTTTTGGGGTAAGCGATCGAATAATAGCTGTTACTTTGGTTTCTGTTGGCACAAGCATCCCAGAATTGGTAGCTTCAATTATCGCTGCCATCAAGAAAGAAAACGATATTTCAATCGGTAATATCATTGGATCTAATATTTTCAACATCTTATCTGTTTTAGGAATTACAGCGATGATTCAGCCGATTGTTGTAAAAGACCAACAATTAATCAATTTTGATATGTATTGGATGCTTGGATTTGCTATGATCTTATTACCGCTCGCATTACTACCCAAAAAAGGCGTTTTAGATAAACCCGCAGGTTTTTTGCTTTTATGCGGTTACCTTGCGTTTGTTTATTTAACGTTCCATTGATTTTTAAATTTTTTTGCAACCCATAAAGACAAAAAGTGCTCTACAATAGTTTTCATGCGCTTAAATTTGAATTCGAATGATTTATGTTTTGCATGAAATGAATTCATTTAGAAACTGACATTTCATAAAAAACTACTTGCAAAATTTATGTTTGTGAAAAATCCATTCCATTAGGTTGTTTTTAAAAACCAATTAAATAGTATTTTTGAAGTCAAAATCTGTAAGAAAATTATGAAAGAGGTCAAGCAAATCATGGACGATGTTCAAAAAGGTACCATCAAGCCTATTTATTTTTTGTGTGGAGAAGAACCTTATTTCATTGATCAACTTACTGATTTTTTGGAAGAAAACCTTTTGCCTGAAGCCGATCGTTCTTTCAATCAAATGGTTTTGTATGGCCGTGATGTATCGATGAATGAAATCATTTCCAATGCCAAAAGATTTCCAATGATGGCAGATCGACAAGTGATTTTGATTCGGGAAGCACAAGATATTACTAAAGATTTCGATTTGCTGGCAACCTATTTAGATAATTTACAACCCACCACAGTTTTGGTTTTTGCTTATAAATACAAAACCCTCGATAAACGAAAAGCGGTTTATAAAAAGTTACAAACGTTAGGTGTTTTTCTCGAAAGCAAAAAGTTATACGAAAATCAAATAGGGAGTTTTATTAACGAAAATTTACTCCATTCTGGCTATGCCATCGACCCAAAAGCCACAGCCATGTTGGTTAGTTTTTTAGGGACCGATTTAAGTCGTATTGTTAATGAGCTCAATAAATTGAAAATCATTGTACCGAAAACAACCAAAATTACAGACGTAGTCATCGAACAAAATATTGGTATTAGTAAAGATTATAATTTCTTCGAATTTCAAAAAGCGATTGCACTCAAAGATCAATTAAAAGCATTTCAAATTGCGCAACATTTCGCTCAAAATCAGAAAGAGAATCCATTGGTTTTAACCGTGACGATGTTGTTTAAATATTTTTCAAACTTGATGATTGCACATGCCACGCCTAATCCAAACAATGCGAATCTTCAAAAAGTATTGAGAGTTAATTATTTTGCTGCGGAAGATTTAGTCAATGGCGTGAAAAATTTCCAGATGCGAAAAGTAAGTGCTATTATTGAAACCATCCGAACAGTCGATTTGAAAAGCAAAGGTGTAAACAGTAACAACCTATCCGCAGGCGATTTATTGAAAGAAATGTTAGTGCAGATTTTCAATTAGAATATTTTTGAGTTTCATGCAATTGATACAAAGTACATTCATATATGATGAAAAAATAACCTGAGTTCAAATGATATATTGAACTTTGAAAAACGAATAGGTCATATTAATGAACGCTTTTCTAAAAGGAAGCATTTTTTTATGAATTTGTATTCTTTTTTAGTCTGACATATTAATCCAATGAATAACGCATTGGTTTTGATAAAACCCATAAATAGCATATTGAAAATCATGATCTCTTTTGTTTTGGATTTCGGATTTTTAATCATAAAAAAAGAGATAGTTAGGTGCTATCTCTTTTTGTTTTTTAACATATAAATCAAATTAAGCTTCGTTCACTATGACCCATTCGCCTTTTGCTAATAAAAGCTCTGCTTTTTTGAATTTCATAGTTTCAGTTTTTCCACTCATAATGTGTTTGATGGTCACATTGTCATTTCTATTGATTTTTGGCGATTCTCTGACAATCGTTTCCGTTACTTGTGGTCTCGATTGTGTTTGTCCAGCTTCTCTGTTTTGAGCCGCCAATTCATCACTTGAAGGAATTTCATCTCGGGTTGTTTTGAGATTTTCTTTCGGACGAACCACCACTTTTGCTTCTCTCACTTGGTTGTTTTGATTAGGCAACGAACCTTTAAACAAGAAGGAAATAACTTCTTTATTGATATGTTCCAACATGGCTTTGAATAAATTGAAAGCTTCAAATTTATAGATAAGCAATGGGTCTTTTTGTTCGTGGACAGCCAACTGAACCGATTGTTTCAATTCGTCCATTTTACGTAAGTGCTTTTTCCAAGCTTCATCAACAATGGCTAAAGTGATGTTTTTCTCAAAATCGGCCATCAATTGTTTGCCTTCTGTTTCATAAGCTTTTTGCAAGTTCGTCACAACATTCAATGCTTTCAAACCATCCGTAAACGGAACAACAATGCGTTCGTAGTTACTCGTAGGATCTTCATAAACTCCCTTGATAATAGGAAAAGCTTCAGCAGCATCTCGTTCGTTTTTATCTAAATAAAATTGGTAGGCTGTTTTGTAAATTTTACCAATTAATTCGATTTCCATCGTTTTGTTGAATTCACTTTCTGTAACAGGCGAGGTAAATGAAAAGTATCGAATCAATTCAAACTCGAAATTTTTAAAGTCATTCGTTCCTTTATATTTGTTGACAATCGTTTCGCAAGTGTCATAAAGCATATTGGCGATATCTACTTTCAATCGTTCGCCTTGCAAAGCATGACGACGACGCTTGTAAATTACTTCACGTTGGGCATTCATCACGTCATCATATTCAAGCAAACGCTTACGCACCCCAAAGTTGTTTTCTTCTACTTTTTTCTGTGCTCTTTCAATAGACTTCGTCATCATCGAATGTTGAATCACTTCGCCTTCTTTCAAGCCCATTCTGTCCATCACTTTGGCAACTCTTTCCGAACCAAACAAACGCATCAAGTTATCTTCCAACGAAACATAGAATTGCGAACTTCCCGGATCACCCTGACGACCTGCACGACCGCGCAACTGTCGGTCAACACGTCTTGAATCATGGCGTTCTGTTCCAATAATTGCCAAACCGCCCGCAGCTTTCACCTCTGGCGTCAATTTGATGTCAGTACCACGACCTGCCATGTTTGTAGCAATCGTTACAACTCCTGCTTTTCCAGCTTCTGCCACAATTTCTGCCTCTTTTTTGTGCATTTTGGCATTCAAAACATTGTGAGGCACATTGCGCATTTTCAACATTCTACTCAATAATTCTGAAATATCAACCGATGTGGTTCCAATCAAAACAGGTCTTCCTGCCGCTGAAAGTTTTGTAACATCTTCAATAACAGCATTGAATTTTTCTCGGGTTGTTTTATAGATTAAATCGTCATGATCTTTTCTTGAAATCGGACGGTTGGTTGGAATTTCAACAACATCCAATTTGTAGATTTCCCACAATTCTCCTGCCTCTGTAACGGCTGTTCCAGTCATACCCGCTAGTTTGCTGTACATCCTGAAATAATTCTGTAGTGTTACTGTTGCAAATGTTTGTGTAGCCGCTTCAATTTTTACATTTTCTTTGGCTTCAATGGCTTGGTGCAAACCATCAGAATAGCGACGACCTTCCATTATACGACCCGTTTGCTCATCTACAATTTTTACTTTCCCGTCCATGATGACATATTCGGTGTCTTTTTCAAACAAAGAATAAGCTTTTAATAATTGGGTTAAAGTATGGATTCTCTCACTTTTGATGCTGAAATCTTGAAATAACTGCTCTTTTTCAGCCGCTTCGTCTTCTTTACTTAATTTTTTCTTTTCGATTTTGGCAATTTCTGTACCAATATCTGGCAATACGAAGAAACTATCATCGGCATCTTTTGAAAGGAATTTGATGCCATTATCGGTCAATTCTACTTGATTGTTTTTTTCTTCAATCACAAAATACAACGCTTCATCCACTTTTGGCATTTCACGATTGTTATCTTGCATGTGGAAGTTTTCCGTTTTTTGAAGAATTTGTTTCACACCTTCTTCACTCAAAAACTTGATTAACGCCTTGTTTTTTGGCATTGCTCTGTGTGCGCGCAACAAATTAAAACCGCCATCTTTCACATTTCCTTCTTTGATCAATCTTTTTGCTTCGGTTAAAAAGTGTGTGGCTAGATTTTTTTGCAATTGCACTAAATTGTCCACTTTTGGTTTCAACTCATTAAATTCATGTCTGTCGCCTTGTGGCACAGGACCTGAAATAATTAATGGTGTTCTGGCATCATCCACTAAAACAGAATCCACCTCATCCACAATCGCAAAATTGTGTTTGCGTTGCACCAAGTCTTCTGGTGTGTGTGCCATATTATCTCTCAAATAATCAAAACCAAATTCGTTATTTGTTCCGTAAGTAATGTCGGCTTCATACGCTTTTCTTCTTCCTTCAGAATTAGGCTGATGGTTGTCAATACAATCAACAGTTATTCCGTGGAATTCGAAAAGAGGTGCTTTCCAAGTACTGTCACGTTTGGCTAAGTAATCATTCACAGTTACTAAATGTACGCCGTTTCCGGTCAAAGCGTTTAAGTAGAGTGGAAGCGTGGCAACCAAAGTTTTACCCTCACCAGTTTGCATTTCGGCAATTTTACCTTGGTGCAAAACAATGCCACCAATCAATTGGACATCGTAATGAATCATGTCCCAAGTGATTTCTTTTCCAGCTGCATTCCAAGAGTTGGCCCAAATAGCAGTGTCACCTTCAAGAGTAATATAAGATTTGGTCGCAGAAAGCTGAATATCTGATGGAGTTGCTTTTACTCGAATATTTGTGTTTTCTTTAAATCTTCTAGCAGTTTCTTTAATCACTGCAAAAGCTTCGGGCAAGATTTCGTTTAATGTTTTTTCGGAAACTTCATAAGCATCTTTCTCTAATTGATCAATTTGCACATAAATGTCTTCTCTTTTGTCAATATCTGCTTCATTTTCAGCATCTATTTTCAATTTAGCGATTTTTTCATCGAAAGTAGCGCGTGCTTTTTTGATGGTATTTTTAAGCTCCTGCGTTTTTTGGCGAAGTTCATCATTTGAAATAGACTGAATCGCTGTTTCAAATGATTTTATTTTTTTAAGAAGGGGCTGCATGGCTTTGACATCTTTCTCAGATTTATCGCCTACAAAAACTTTAAGAATGTTATTCAAAAAACTCATAATGTGTGTTTTATTATCAATTAGGAATGCTTTTTAAGCAAAAAAAAGTCTCGATTAAGAGACTTTTATAATTTTTATTTAGTATTCATCCTCGTTCCAAAGATAATCTTCGTCGGTCGGATAATCTGGCCAAATCTCTTCCATGGACTCATAAATTTCGCCTTCATCTTCAATAGATTGAAGATTTTCAACAACTTCTAACGGCGATCCTGTACGAATGGCATAGTCGATAAGTTCGTCTTTGGTGGCAGGCCAAGGGGCATCACTTAAATAGGATGCTAATTCTAGTGTCCAATACATCTTTTATCGATTTAATTTTTGCAAAAATAAATTTTAAACTCAAATAGTCAAGTTAATTTTGGTTTATTTTTAAATATATTTAAGAACGTTTTTGATTATTTTAAAAACAGGAGTTTTTTAAACGTGCGATTTTCTAGGAATCCATTTAATTTCTTCTGCTTTTAAGTCAAAAGTCAACTTCCGTGCCAAGACAAAAAGGTAGTCAGAAAGTCGGTTCAAATATTTTAAAACAAACCCATCTATAGGCTCAATTTCGTTTAAATGCGTAGCTAAGCGTTCTGCACGACGACAAACGCAACGTGCGATATGACAATATGACACAGTTGTGTGCCCGCCTGGTAATACAAAATGTGTCATTTGTGGTAATGAACTGTCCATTACATCAATTTCATTTTCTAAAAACAAACAATCATTTTCAGAAATTAAATCAATCGAAAGTCGAGGTTGGCCGTTTTTAAGGGTTTCTTTTTCGGGCGGTGTTGCCAAAATTGCACCCAAAGTGAACAATCGGTCTTGAATTTCGTTGAGAACATCCTTGTAGTTTGCATCCATTTCTTGATCACGCAACAATCCGATGTAAGAATTGAGCTCGTCCAAAGTGCCATAACTTTCAATTCTGAGGTGGTGTTTTGGAACTCTCGTACCGCCAAACAACGAAGTCATGCCTTCATCGCCGGTTTTTGTATATATTTTCATTGTTTTTTCTTTTGTGCTTGTTTTTTAGCTTGATAGTTGGTTTTAAAATTGCGCTGTTGTCTGTTGCGGGTTTGTTTATTGGCTATTTTCATAAAAATCAAAACAGCCAAAAATAATAGGGCAGGAACAAAAATCCATCGTGACATTAGTTACTCATTTGATAGACAAAAATAGGAAATCAAAACCGAGGAATTCTCAAAAATTTTTAGAAATTCTTTTTTAAATGCAGCATTCTTTCGTCTTTTTCAATCAATCCATCGCGCAATCGGATCACTCGATGTGCGTGCGCCGCAATGTCTTCTTCGTGTGTTACCAAAATAACGGTGTTTCCATTGGCATGAATTTCATCAAACAATGCCATAATTTCGTTAGATGTTTTGCTGTCAAGATTTCCCGTGGGTTCATCGGCCAAAATAATCGAAGGTTTGTTAACTAAAGCTCTCGCCACAGCAACTCTTTGGCGTTGACCACCCGAAAGTTCGTTGGGTTTGTGCGTCATCCGGTCCGACAATCCTACTTGGTCTAAAACTTCTTTTCCACGTTTCATGCGCGCTTCTTTTCCATGACCTGCATAAATCATTGGCAACGACACATTGTCGAGTGCCGTTGTTCGTGGCATCAAATTAAAAGTTTGAAACACAAATCCAATTTCGGTATTTCGGATGTCGGCCAATTCGTTGTCGTCCATTTTACTAACATCCTTTCCGTTCAAAATATAACTTCCAGAAGTGGGTGTGTCCAAACATCCTAAAAGGTTCATCAAGGTCGATTTGCCCGAACCCGAAGGCCCCATCAGCGCCACATATTCGCCTTTGTTGATTTCTAAATCAATTCCTTTGAGCACATGAATGGTTTCGCTTCCAAGAACGAAATCCCGTTTGATTTGTGTGATTTTTATTAATGACATGAGACTATAAAGTATCTAATTTAATGATTGATTGGTAGCTTTTTGAATGGTTTAGTTACAATAATGAAGTTTTAATTTCAAAAAACTATCATTCTTATTCAATTTTTTTTGGGCGTTCGAGCGGGCTTTTCGTTTCAATCTTTTTGAATGCCCTAAAAAAAAGGGCATTCAAAAAGGATTTCCACTACAATCCCTAACGCAAAACAATCTAACTGTTCAAAATTAAAGTCGAATCACAAAATTTTGTTTCAATTGTTCTTTTCTGAAAAAAACCAATTTCAAGTAAAAACAGTCAATCGATACGGTCACTTTTGGATGGTTTTTTACTTCATTCCACGGATTCATTCCATCTGAAATGAACAAACAAAAACTATCATTTTGAATGTGGTTTGTCAATGCTTCAAAAATTGTAAAATCAAAATCCGAAATAAAAATCGCCAAATCAAAATCTTTATTTTTTTCTAAAACATCTATTTTTTGAACCTGATTTAATTTTAATAGTTCTTCAATGATTCCGTTTGTTTGACCGCATACAATGGCATTTTTAGGTCGCAAATATTTTAAAATCTTATCAATTGCATTATTTGTTTTGTTGTTCAAAAAGCTTTTTGCAGGCAAATCCGCTGATTTCAGATACAAACACTTTGTCAATAAATCGAATACAAATGGCGAATGAACTCCATGTTCGTTGGTCGAATGCCATAAAAATTGAAGGTAGGATGTTGCTTTTTTGATCACGATTTGGAAATGCAATTTTCTACAAAATAAATAAAAATGCTTTGTAAAACCTATTATAACGGTTTTGGGTTAATTCTTTTTTTGAGGTGCTATTTTTTTTCTTGTAATTTCGTGTGATTACTTCGTGTAGCACAGTGATTTACTTTGTGGTATAGCCATGACACAAAACAAACAAAGTAAAACACAAAACACACAAAGTAAAACACAAAAAACACAACTGTGAAGCATATCATCGAACATCAATAAGAAACAAAAGTCAAGTGAAATCAATTTAATGTTGATTAAATAGCAGAAAATGAGCTATCAAAGATGATTCTTGAATGTGCCATAGAAGTTCATTAATAAGTAGGTTGTTATAGAAATAAAAACCGTTGAACGTTCTACAGATGTACCTACTGCTCAAGTATTAACTTGTTTAAAGTAGGGCAATTATAAACTTGGTTTAGTACTATATTTTTATGCAACAACGCTAAAAAAAGGTATAAAAAGAATCATAAATTAGTATTGCACCTCAAAAAGAGAATTAACCAATATTTTAATTCTATGAAGACTATGAACTCATGATGAAACAACTTTTTTTAATTTACTTTCGAAACATTTAACGGTTTTAAAAGTGAATGACGAGCCATTTTTAAATAGTTGTTAAGATACCAAATAAAACGAGCAATGATTAGTCTAATTTTGCTAAAAAATTCCACATTGTCAATTTTTTAACTATCAAGTAACCTTATTTCGTTATGATTTAATGTTAAATTTTGTGATACAGTTGTTTTTTAATTATAATTTATTTTAGTTTGAATCAAATTTAAAAAAATACCGCTTATAGAGAGAACAATACTTTTTTAAAACATTATTTACTTACACCAAAAAAGTATCGTTATGAACATCAATCAACTCTCAGACGCATTGCTTGTGAAGCAATATATTGCAGGCAATGAACGCGCAATTTCAGAACTCATCGCCCGACATCAATCGAAAATTTATTCCTTTATCTATTCTAAAATTTCTGATAAAGATCTTACGGAAGATATTTTTCAGGACACTTTTATTAAGGTAATCAACAAATTGAAAAGTGGTTACTATAATGAAGAAGGCAAATTCTTGTCATGGGTAATGCGCATCGCTCACAATTTGGTCGTTGATCATTTCAGAAGCACCAAAAAAATGCCTTTCAATCGTGATACGGATGATTTTTCTGTTTTTGGTAGAATGGTTGATGATGTGCCAAATATTGAAAAAAAACTCATTGGTGTACAAATCGAAGAAGACCTCCGTTTATTGATTGAAGAACTTCCAGAAGAGCAAAAAGAAGTTTTGGTTTTACGTATGTATAACGACATGAGTTTTTTGGAAATTGCCGAGCAAACTAACGTAAGCATCAACACTGCTTTAGGAAGAATGCGCTATGCATTAATGAATCTCAGAAAATTGGTTGAAAAAAATCAAATAATTTTAACACAATAACAATATTTCTATTTTCAGGTCGTTATGCTTATATAAATCAATAATATGGCAAAACTTTACACTGAAAAAAACAAAAACCTTAATAAAATGTTGAATCCAAAAAGATCAACCGTTCAATTTCTTTTAGATTATTCGAAAAGTGTTTCCTTTCACAAATCTAAAGAACAAGTCTTTCAAATTTTTAACAACTAAGAATCCTGATTTTTCAGGATTTTTTTTTGATAGAAATCAAACTTATTTTTGAAATCAATTTTTTTAAACGATTGAATGAAAACTGAAAAAGAAAAAATGTTGGCTGGCGAAATTTATTTTGCTAACGATAAAACACTTGTTGAAGAACGTTTGCGTGCCAAAAAACTACTGCATCGATTGAATGTTACTGAATATGTAATGAATGGAAATTCGAGAAACATTATTCACAGTTTGTTGCCGAATGCGCACAAAAAAATATACATCGAACCGCCCTTTCATTGCGATTATGGTTATAACATTTTCGCCGGCGAAGGTGTTTATTTTAATGTGAATTGTGTGGTTTTAGATACGATGAAAGTTGAAATTGGCAACCATGTTTTTTTTGGTCCAAATGTTCATATTTATACTGCCACTCATCCGCTAGATTTTATGGAAAGACGAACAGTAGAATTTTCAAAGCCTGTTGTGATTGGAAATGATTGCTGGATTGGTGGCAACACTGTGATTTGCCCAGGAGTAAAAATAGGCGAGGGCTGCACAATTGGCGCAGGTTCGGTGGTAACGAAAGACATACCAGATCATTCACTCGCAGTTGGCAACCCAGCAAAAGTGATCAGACAATTAAGATAATTTAGATGGTTGCTTCCTCCTAATCGCATTTTTATATATAAATAACAGAACGTAATCGCATAATTATATATAAATAGTAGAATATAATCGCATATTTTTATATAAATAGTAGATTAGTACGATAGAATTTGATAATTTTGTTTTCAAATTCAATGTAATAATGACAGATTTAAAAAGAGATTTAAAGCAAAACCTCCAAAATCATTGGGATTCTGGAAAAGTTTTGATCTTAATAGGTCCAAGACAAGTTGGCAAAACGACTTTAATTCGTTCAATGTGCGAGTTAGAGGGCGAGTTTCTTTTCATTAATGGCGATGATGCAGAGGACAGACTACTTTTAGACAATGCTGGCGAGCGGAAATTGAGAAGTATTATTGGCAATTACAAAACCGTTTTTGTAGATGAAGCGCAAAGAATTTCAAATATTGGAATGCTCTTAAAAATCATCCATGATCAAATAAAAGGAGTGCGATTGATTGTGAGCGGTTCGTCGGCGTTGGATATTTCAAATTCAGTCAATGAACCGCTAACGGGAAGAAAATGGGAATACAACATGTTTCCATTTACGTGGAATGAACTGAAAAAGCACTTTGGATTTTTTCAAAATCAAAAAAACATACCAAACTATTTGATTTATGGCACTTATCCTGAAGTCATTACACACCCAAACGAATCAGAAAGAATCTTAAAACAGATTGCAGGAAGTTATTTGTATAAAGATTTGTTGCAATATCAAGGCATCAGAAAACCTGAGATTTTGGATAAATTACTTTTAGCACTTGCACTTCAATTGGGTTCGGAAGTCAACTATAACGAACTTTCAAGAACAGTAGGAGTAGATAGAGCGACAGTTGAGCAATATATTTCTTTGCTCGAAAAGGCTTATGTTGTTTTTAGAATAGGGCCTTTGACTAGAAATGTGAGAACTGAAATCAACACCTCACGAAAAATTTATTTTTACGACAACGGCATTCGAAACACGATTATTGGGAATTATAAATCTTTAGAACTTCGACAAGATGTGGGTGCTTTATGGGAAAATTTTATGATTTCGGAAAAAGTAAAATTATTGAATTACAAAAGTTGGGCTGGACGCACCTATTTTTGGCGTACTTATCAACAGCAAGAAATCGACTGGATTGAAGAAATTAATGGAAGTTTTTCAGCGTTCGAATTCAAATGGAATACAAAAAGCAAACACTCAAAATTTCCATCTACTTTTTTAGACCATTACCCCGTGCTAAAAACAAATGTCATTACACCCGATAATGCCGATGATTTTTTGAGCATTGAAGATTAATGTTTTACAATTGCAATTGAATCATTCAATTAATGTAACTATTCAGCTTGCAATTTAGCGATAGTTTTAAAAGCAAACAAGATGTTTTGCCCATTTTTGATGCAGGTGTCT
>JBEILV010000013.1:0-30550 GCA_040379105.1 Flavobacterium sp. | reverse complement strand
CACACTCCCGTTTTTAAACAAGGAAGTAATGTGGTGGAACCCGATTCTATTCGATTTAATTTCAAAACAGGTAAAGCTTTGATTTGGAATTCAAGAAGCGATCAAGGAGAGTTTAAAGTTTTGGGAGAAATCACGAAAAGAGAAAATGATTCCGTTTTTTTTGTGAAAAATGCACGATTTACCACTTCAAAAAATGTTGAAAAACCTGAATATTACTTTTTAGCAAGAAAAATCAAATTGGTTCCTAAGAAAAAAGTAGTGACTGGTTTTACGAATATGTATATTGCTGATGTGCCTACGCCGATTGGTTTACCTTTTGCATTTTTCCCGATGTCGGAAACAAGTCAATCGGGAATTATTATCCCTAATTATCAAGACACTAGAAATCAAGGATATGCGTTGCAAAACGGTGGCTATTATCTCGCTTTGAGCGATTATTACGATTTGACAGTTCTAGGCGATTATTACACCAATGGTAGTTATGGAATGCGGTTTGAATCGAATTATGGAGTGCGATATAAATTTAGAGGCAATGTAAATTTGCGATTTGAAAACTTAATCCAAAGCGAACGAGGTTTTCCAGACTATTCCAAACAAAATATTTACAACATCCAATGGTCGCACTCGCAAGATGCCAAAGCGAATCCTAATTCAAGGTTTTCTGCCAACGTGAATTTGGGAAGTACTACTTTTTTCCAACAGTCTTTGAACAATGTGAATGTTGGATCAGCATTGAACAACACGTTAGCTTCCTCCATTTCTTATTCAAAAACAATTAATTCGACGCCGGGCATCAACCTTTCCGCAACAATCAATCACAATCAAAACACACAAACTGGAATTATTGGTATGACTTTGCCTACTTTTCAAGGAAGTGTGGACAGAATTTTTCCTTTTGCAGGGGGCGATGGCGCAAAAAAGGGTTTGATCAAAAATATCAATTTACAATATAACTTAAGAGCTGAAAATAGAATTCAAACCACCGACAGCTTGTTTTTCAAACCAGAAATGTTTAGAGATGCGCGTACTGGGTTTCAACATTCTATTCCGTTAAGTACCAATTTTAAAGTCTTTAGATATTTTAGCGTTACTGCTTCCACCAACTACAACGAAGTTTGGTATTTAAAAACCATCGACAAAACCTACGACAGCAATCTTGGAAAAGAAATTATTACAGATGTAAATGGTTTTGATGCCTTTAGAACCTATAATTTTACCTCGAGCGTTGGTACAACAATTTACGGAACGTTCAATTTTGGCGAGAAAAAGAAAATTCAAACCATTCGCCACGTCATGAGGCCAAGTGTGAGTTATAATCACACTCCAAGTTTTGAGCAGTATTTTGACACTTACGTTAATCCATCGACGGGCAAACAAGTGGATTTTTCCAGATTTGACCAAGGTATTTTTGGCGCACCGGGCAAAACGGTTTCGAACAACATGGGATTCAGTTTGAGTAATACTTTTGAAGCGAAAATCACTGAAAAAGATTCTACAAAAACAGAACCGAAGAAAATGATGTTGCTCAACAACTTCAATTTTTCTACAAGTTATGACATGACCGCCGATTCTTTAAAATGGACACCCGTGCGAGTGACAGGTGGCACTGCATTTTTTGATAATAAAATGAATTTGAATTTTGGCACCACTTTAGATCCTTATGCCAACAACGGCAATGGAAGAATCAACAAGCTGAATATTGATAATGGTGGCAGCTTATTTAGAATGACGAGTGCCAACTTTACGATTAACTACGCTGTTTCGTCAAGAGGAAAAGACGATAAACCTCGAAACGAACAAGGGCAGAGAAATGGGGGTCGTGATGATGATTTGTTTGGAGGCAACACCGATATGAGCGACCGACGAAAAAGTCAATTTGATGAAGTTGACGAAAGAGAATCTGAAAATGCGATTACTAAATTTTTCAATGCAAAACTCCCTTTCGATCTTACTTTTGCCTATTCTTTGACTTATGGCAACAACAACAGAGAGAAAAAAATTACAGGAAATTCAATCATGGCATCAGGAAATTTCGATTTATCTCCGAGATGGAAAGGCGGTGTTTCGACTGGTTATGATTTTGTTCAAAAAGGTGTCACTTTTACACAATTTCGATTTGAGCGAGATTTATTGAGTTGGCGAATGGATTTCAATTGGGCACCCTACGGAAGAAATGCTTCTTGGGGCTTTTTCATCGGAATCAAATCGTCTGTATTGAGCGACATTAAATATGACAAACGTGCCCTACCCGATCGTCAATTAAGATAAAAATATATTTACAAATGAAAAAAATCATCTTTACAGAAAAAGCTCCAGCACCCATTGGACCTTACAATCAAGCGATTTTAGTAAACGGAGTTTTATATACTTCGGGACAAATTGCGATCAATCCTGAAAACAACACTTTAATTTTGGATTCTATCGAAGCTGAAACCACCCAAGTAATGCAAAATTTGGAAGCCGTTTTGAATGCTGCTGATATGACATTTGCGGATGTTGTAAAAACAACTATTTTCATTATGAACATGGATAATTTCGGTCGAATCAATGCCATTTACGGTCAATATTTCAACGAAAAAACCGCTCCTGCGAGGGAAACGGTTCAAGTGGCTTGTTTGCCAAAAAATGTAAATATTGAAATTTCTGTTATTGCAACGAAAGCGAATTAACAATCAATTGCGCCGTTGCTTCGTTGGTTGCAAGCGGAACGTTGTGAACGTCGCACACACGAATCAACATATTGATATCAGCTTCATGCGGATGATTTGCCAATGGATCTTTAAAGAAAATGACGAGTTTTGTTTTGCCTTCAGCCACTCTTCCTGCAATTTGTGCATCACCGCCCAAAGGACCTGAAAGCATTCTAAGCACGTTAAATCCATTTTGAATTGCTAAACCGCCCGTTGTGCCCGTGCCAATTAATTGAAAAGCATCATTATGAAAAAATGCTTTGTTTTTCAACAAAAATTCCATCAATTTTTGTTTCATGCTGTCGTGGGCAATCACTGCAATTTCCATGAAATTATTTATTTAAGATATGATACTCAATCAAACCATCAATCGGTCTTCTTAAAACCTTTCCTAATGTAAGGTTGTGTTTTTCAAAAACTTGTGCCAATTCTTCTTTTAAATAGAAAGCAATCGAACCCACAAAATGAACAGGCACTTCATGTCTTTCTTCGAATTGTCCGATGTAGTTTTCTACGAAACTTTCCATTTCTTCAAAAATATATTTTTGACAGAATGGATGCGATTTATGTTGGATCAAAAATTTTGCAAATTTGGCTAAATACGCATTCGGATTGGGTTCTTTGTAAAGTTGATGTTTAATAAAATCTGGATCTACATTAAAATCTTCTTCAAAAATAATCGCTAATTCTTCTGGCATTTTATTAAAAAAATAGCCTCTCAATAAATGTCGGCCGAAACGGTTGCCACTGCAATCATCCATGGCAATGTAACCAAGAGATTGCACACGTTGATGTAAGTTTTTTCCATCGAAATAACTGGCATTCGAACCTGTTCCTAAAATACAAACAACCGCTTTTTCGTTCAATTTGGTTGTTGCAAAAACTGCCGCATAAGTATCTTCTCGAACATCAATAATGGCATTTTTGAAATAAGCTTGAAACACATTTGTCAAAAATATTTTCATTCGATCAGTACCACAACCTGCACCATAGAAATAAAGATGCGTTGCTTTATTTTTATTGTGAGAAATATCAAACTTATCGTTTAATCTTTCAAGAATTTCTTCTTTTGTAAGTACTTCAGGATTCAATCCTAGGGATTGCGTTGTAAACAACACTTTACCATTTTCATCAATAGCAATCCAATCGGCTTTGGTAGAGCCGCTATCTACAAGTAGTTTCATAAATTAGTTTGTTTGTTAGAAAAAAATATTCCCGCATTTCACAATTGAAAGCGGGAATAGGTAAAAATGCGATTATAAACGAGCAATATGTACTGCTAAGTCAACTAATTTTGAAGAATAACCATATTCATTATCGTACCAAGAAACAATTTTGAAGAAAGTGCTGTTCAAACCAATTCCCGCTTTTGCATCAACAATAGATGTTCTTTTATCAGAAATAAAATCTTGCGACACAACATCGTCTTCTGTAAAACCTAAAATACCTTTCATGGTGGTTTCTGACGTTGCTTTCAATACTTGCATGATTTCTTCGTAAGAAGTTTCTTTGGCTACTTTTACTGTTAAATCTACCACTGAAACGTCGGCTGTTGGAACGCGCATTGACATTCCTGTTAATTTTCCATTCAATTCTGGAATTACTTTGCCAACTGCTTTTGCAGCACCTGTGGAAGCAGGAATGATATTTAAAAGTGCCGCTCTTCCACCACGGAAATCTTTTCTTGAAGGACCATCAACTGTTAATTGCGTTGCAGTTGTAGCGTGAATTGTTGTCATCAAACCTTCTACAATTCCGAAATGATCGTTGATTACTTTTGCCAAAGGAGCCAAACAATTGGTTGTACAAGAAGCATTTGATACAATTTTGTCAGCTGCTGTCGCTTTTTCGTGGTTTACACCCATCACAAACATCGGTGCATCCGCAGATGGAGCAGAAATAATTACTTTTTTAGCGCCCCCTTGAATGTGTAAGTCTGCTTTTTCTAAAGTAGTAAAAATACCTGTACATTCTGCAACAACATCAGTGTCAACAGCATCCCAAGCCAAATTCAATGGGTCTCTTTCGGCAGTTACGCGGATGGTTTTTCCATTGACCACCAAATGACCGTTTTCGATTTCAACCGTTCCGTTAAAACGGCCGTGAACTGAATCATATTTTAATAAATAAGCCAAATGATCAACATCCAACAAATCGTTGATGGCTACAATTTCTACATTATCGCGATTGAAAGTTTCTCTAAAAACCAATCTTCCAATTCTTCCAAAACCGTTAATCCCTATTTTAACTTTTGACATAATAATTTATTTTAGTTTGTTTTTAATTATTCAATTTAAATACTCATGATATCAGACACTTTGATCAGTTCCAAATCGATCTCTGTGTGTCCTTTGATAGCCAATTCTAGTGGAGTAAGTGCCACTTTATCATTGAGCAATCCAACCATATAATTGGTTTTTCCCTCTAATAATGATTCCACAGCTTTCACACCCAATCTACTTGCTAAAACTCTATCGAAACACGATGGAGAACCGCCTCTTTGCATGTGGCCAAGCACCGACACACGAACATCGTATTCTGGCATGTTTTCTTCAACATATTGTTTGAGTTCGAAAACATTTTTACCTGTTCGGTCGCCTTCTGCCACCACAACAATGCTTGAAGATTTTCCACTTGCTTTGGAACGACGTAAAGATTCTACCAAACGCTCAAGCCCCATGTCTTCTTCTGGGATCAAAATTTCTTCTGCTCCTGCACCAATACCAGCATTCAATGCAATATATCCTGCATCTCTTCCCATAACCTCTACAAAAAACAAACGATTGTGCGAACTAGCCGTGTCTCTGATTTTATCGATTACTTCAACTACAGTATTCAGTGCTGTGTCATAGCCTAAAGTATGGCTTGTGCCGTAAATGTCATTGTCGATGGTACCAGGAATGCCAATCACTGGAATTCCGAATTCGCGGTTGAAAATCATGGCGCCCGTAAAACTACCATCGCCGCCAATGACGACTAAAGAATCAATTCCTGCAGCTTTCAGATTTTCGTACGCTTTTTTTCTGCCTTCAACGGTTCTAAATTCTTTAGATCTTGCTGATTTTAAAACGGTACCGCCTTTATTGACAATATTATGTACCGATCTTGGTCCCATGTCTTTAAAATCGCCTTCCATCATGCCTTCATAGCCACGATAAATACCCATGCATTCAATATTGTAGTAGGCACAAGCACGAACTACTGAACGAATCGCTGCATTCATTCCGGGAGAATCACCGCCCGATGTTAAAACCCCAACTTTTTTTATAGAATTTGACATTTTTATTAGTTTAAAATGTAAAAATAATAAAGCAAAGGGATATAAAATAGGAATTTTGAAATGAATTGGTAGAAATAAAAATTTTAAATCGTTTTCGTTGAAAAGTTTTAACTTGACTATTTACAAAATGTTATCATTATTCAATTTCTGGAACTTGTATCGCTTTTGGATCGGGAGTTTCGGGTTAGTTTTTGTTATTTTTATTTTTTTCACGATTTCTTCTCTCAATAAAATCCATGTATTCCTGCGAATAATCGGAATCTTGAATAAATTCAGAATTGGTGGTGTTGCTTTCTTTTTTCTTTTTACCTGCAATGATTCTTAACAACTGTCCAAACGATGAAAAATCGACTTCATAACTCAATCCAACTCCTTGCGTAAATCCGATGCCTTCACCGATGTAATTGATGTCGTTCTCACGATTAAACGCTTTTAGATTGGCTGAGCCAGAAGTATTGAGTCGATACAAAACTTCTACATTGCCCACCACGGAAGATTGATTGACTCCACCCGTTGGCACACCCACTTTTCCGTTGACAGAGATTCTATCGTTGATGTCGAAAGAAGTCGTTACACCTACGCTTCCATTCAATTCGCGTCCAGGAGTATTATCAGCAGCAACAATATCAACGCCTACATTGATTTTACTGTCTTCGTCTTTAAAGAGATTGTCTAAAACACCACCCAAAGATTCATACAAATTATTTGACAATGCATTCTGACTCAAACCGCTGTCCACGGTAATGAAACTGCCAGTAGCCAAAATATAAATGGCTTGCGCTTGCCTAATTTCGTTGTTGTTCAGTTGTTGTTGAATTTCTGCATTAAAAACAGAACTCAATGTAGGGAATTTAAAATTAAAATCGGGTTCTGGATTCATAATAGTACCCTTAATACCTATAATCAGGTCGGTGCTTACTTTTCTGTTGAAAGATGGGTTTTGCAAAAGCACACTTGGATTTGCATTTACGTTGTAGTTGGCTTCCAAATTGAGTTGCGCCTGCAAAGGATCGCCTTCCCAGATAATTGTGCCATACTTTTTGACCGCCAAACGTTTGCTTATTACAGATTTATACTTAAAATCGTAATAGCCTTCATCCACTTGAAAATCTCCATTCATAATAAATTTTCCGTTGGTATTGATTTCCATCAACAAACTTCCTATTCCCTTTCCTTTCATGCCGTGTCCTGAAACTCTGTCAATAATTACTTCCACTTCAGCATTTTTGTCTATAGTTAAGTTGAATCTCATTTCCAATCCATTATCAATTACTACTGGATTGTCTTTGTCTTTTTCGGCATATTTTTCCTCGGGCGATAAAAACTTGATGTAACTTCTTTCGCCAACCGCCATCGATTCGTTGATGGGTATTTTAATGCTAGTTCCTTTTTCTGATTTTGCAGTGATGTCGATTAAAAGTTCGTCAATAGGTCCTGAAAGTTTCGCTTTTCCATCGATGAACGCTTGTCCAAAATACAAAGCGTCTTCTTTGTCTTGTGTATCTAAAACCGCCAATCGATTGGATTCAACTTCAATGCCCATCAACCATTTTTGAAAAAATTGGTGTTGAATGCTTCCTTTCAAAATACCGTTGGTGTTGAATTTTGTATCGGTAATGGGAATATTTCTAAACAAAATTTGATCTTTTGTGAAATCTACAATAGATTTTTCGCCAAGTGCAAAATCAACATTTAAGTAAGGAATTTTCAAACCTGATTGGTCTAAAAACAAACGACCGTTTACGATTGGTTTTTCAACCGTTCCTTCAACAACGGCAGTTCCCGACAAAATACCTCTCATATCTGAAAGCACTTCGCCACCCAAATCTTTAAATGCATCGAGGTGGAACTTTTCAAAACGAACATCCAAATCTAAAGCAGTGGCAGATTTTTCAACATTCAAAATCCCGTCCACTGTGAGCGTTTCGGCAACATCATTTTCAAGCGATGCTTCAACCTCAAATCGTTTTAATGATTCATCGCCCACAATTTCGAAATTTAATTCGCCCATCGAAACATTGTTCAACAGCAAATCATTGATTTTCAGCTCAGCGGAAGGTTTGTAAATGCTGTTTTCTTGTGTAACATGCAAAAAGCCATTCATTTTTCCATCTAAACTAAAAGCCTCCAAAGTGGGAGTTATTTTGCTAACATTTACATTTTTAAAAGACAAATCGATGTTTTTATTGCCATTTTCATAGACAAAGCCATTCAATGCAATTTGTTCATTTTCATGTGTCAACGACAATTTATCGAATGAAAAGTTTTTAAATTTTTTATCGATAATCAATCTATTATTGTCGTCATCACTTTCATTTATAAACCAAAAATAGTCTTTGAACGTAAAATCTGATTTTTGAAAACCAACCACATATTCGTTGTTTTGACTGATCGTTTGATATAAATTCAGGTTAAATTGATCTCTTTTTGCGTTGACACCACCGCCTTTAAACTCAGTTCTAAAAAACAAAGTATCGCGAGAGGTGATGTTGATTAAGTTGAAATCGGAAATCGTATAATTTTCATTTTGCAAACTATCTAATTGGATATAAGTTAAATACAAAGGATTTTTTGTGTCCAATGAAAAATTAAGATTGTATATTTTATTGTCAAAAACCGTCATATTAGGCGACTGAAAATCGACCTCCAATTCGTTGTTATCGCCGTTGATCGAGCCAGTTAACGAGGTGTTGGCACCAATTTCAATTTCTGGATAAAAAATTTCAATCAACTTATTATACACATCAATATCAAACTTAACATATTGATTGGGTTTCATTTTTTCAGGTTTGAAATTTTTATAAATTCCACCCAAAGCATTTTTTAAAAGCTTTGGCAAATTTTCGAATTGAAATTTCCCCGAAACATAGCCTTCAACAATGTCTTTGGAATCGAATTGAATGGTTCGTTCCTTTTTCTCATTAAAAAAAGCATTGATATTCAAATCTTCAAATAAAAATATATCTGTCGGGTTTTGATAGGATGCATTTTCAAGGACGATGCTTCCTTCCAAATCATCGATTTCTGTGCCGATGAAATTAGCAGTAATTTTTCCTTTGAAAATGGAAATACTGTCGTTCATAAAGCCAAGTGCTGCTAAATTAGCATAGTCAACAAAAACATCAAAATCGAATTTTTCTTTGGCATTCGCAACATCAACAAGCCCAATGAAATCCATGAAAAGATTGGGGTCATTGACATAAACAACTCCATTATATAAAGGATTTTTAAAATTGCCTTCCAAACGAATATTAGAGTAGTTGTATTGATTATAGCCCAATTTTGAAATATTTCCTTTTACAAAAGCATCTAAATAATTCATTTGAAAACCGGTTCCTTCCACATCAACATCCATGCTCAAAAGCCCAATTTTTGATTGATTGATGATGTTTCCGAGTTGAAAATTATCGGTCGTGATGTGGCCAATGTAGGAAACTTTTTCCAAGTCGCTCGGATTGGTCAATTGCAATTGTGCATTTAGAACCCCTAAATCAGAATAACTTTCGAAGTTGGTAAAAATGACGTCTTTGGTTGCATTTGCAAAACCGTTTAAACTAAAAATACCTAGTTTTTGAAATTCTAAAGGTAAATTTTCGCCTAAAACATTGGGCAACAAACGAATTAAGTCTTGATAGCTCGATGTAAAATCTGTAAAATTGGTTTTCAGCATAAACGGCGCATTGTCCTCGAAAGAATTGATCAATGTCAAATCGCCTACGAACATGGTTTCATCCATGCCTTCGAGTTTTAATTGGCTAAAATTCAAATTGTTAATCGGTCCTTTAAAATTTGTTTTGACATCAAAAATCAAATCTGCGCCAATATCTGAAGTAAAAACAGCAATATCATTGGAAGAAATTTGAGATCGATTTAAAAAACCTTTAAAAACAACTTTGTTATTAAAATCGGCAAAATCTGAACGATTGTATAAAAGATGCACTTGCCCGTTCAGGTTCGAATGTGGCGTTTCGACGGTCAATTCGTCTAAATAAATATGCGATTTGGTGTAAACAAATTGAGCGTTCAAAGCATCCACTTTCAACCCACGAGACTCGATAAAAGCTAAGTTTTTTAAACTTGTGGATACGTCAGAACCCTTAATTTTGAACTTTTTTGCTTTGCCTTGAATAGAAGAAAAACCGGCTTGCAATTCGGTTTCGGCATTTTCATCAATCAATAAAAAACGACTGTTGTGCAATTGCAATTCAGGCGATGTCATTAAAAACTTTCCAGATGAAGGAGTTCCATCGTCGAACGCTGCAATAAAAACATCCAAATTAGTTAAAGTTTCGCCTTTGTACGTTTTCATATTTAAAAACAAAGCCTCTGCTTCCATGGCTCCCGCAATCACGTTTCCGCTGTTGTATATTTCTTTAAAATCTAACGTAGCTGTTTTTAGGTTTTTAATGTAAAAAAGTGTGTCTTGATGATGATCAATAGCAAAAACACCATGCATTTCGATGCTTCCAAACACTGAAATGTGCAAACGCTGAACCGACAAATTGATGCCGAAATCTTTGTTGATGATACCCGTTAAATATTGTGCAAGTTTGGTTTGCGTCCATGGCAATGAAAGCAAGATTCCTAAAGAAATAAATAGGAAAAGAAGTGCCAAAAGTAGGCGTTTGACTATTTTTTTTAGACGTTTAATAGCTAATTATGTTTAGTTTTGTCAAATATAAATCAAATTTTGTGCCCAAATATGACTTCCGAACCAATTTTTATTTTAGCCATTGAAAGTTCGTGCGACGATACGGCGGCGGCGGTGCTCAATGGCGAACGAGTTTTGAGCAATCTTATTGCCCGACAAAGTGTGCATGAAGCCTTTGGCGGCGTGGTGCCCGAGTTGGCTTCGAGGGCACATCAGCAAAATATTGTTCCTGTGGTGGAAATGGCTTTACGAAAAGCCAATGTTGAAAAAAATCAACTCTCAGCCATTGCTTTTACGCAAGGTCCAGGATTGATGGGCTCGCTTTTGGTGGGCAATTCTTTTGCAAAATCGATGGCAATGGGTTTGCAAATTCCATTGATTGCCGTGCACCACATGCATGCACATATTTTGGCACATTTCATTGAAGAAGAAGGATTTGACAAACCAAATTTCCCGTTTTTGGCGTTGACGATTTCTGGTGGACACACACAAATTGTGCGTGTTGATGGTTATTTTACCTTCACGATTTTGGGCGAAACCACCGACGATGCTGTGGGCGAAGCATTTGACAAAACTGCAAAAATTTTGGGTTTTCCTTACCCCGGCGGTCCGATGATAGACCAATGGGCGCAAAAAGGCAATCCGAAGGCTTTTCCGTTTACAAAACCAAAAATGGAAGGATTAGATTTTAGTTTTTCGGGATTAAAAACACAAATCATGTATTTTATTCAGAAAAATGTGGCTGTAAATCCCAATTTTATCGAAGAAAATCTGGCAGATATTTGTGCATCTGTTCAACAAATTATCATTGATATTTTAATTGACAAACTCAAAATAGCTTCTAAAACTACAGGCATTCATCAAATTGCCATCGGTGGTGGTGTTTCGGCAAATTCGGGCATCAGAAAAGCAGTTTTGGAAGGCGAACAAAAATTTGGTTGGAAAACTTACATCCCAAAATTTGAATATACCACCGACAATGCTGCCATGATTGGCATTGTGGGTTATCATAAGTTTTTAGCAAACAAATTTGAAAATCACGATGTCACTTCAAAAGCTCGTTTAGCACTTTAAATTATGCAATTATTTTATCATCCAACAGTCTCGGAATTTGATGATTTTTTCTTTTTTGACAAAGAAGAAAGCAAACATATTGTAAAGGTTTTACGAAAAAACGAAGGTGATATTTTACATGTAACCAATGGTTTAGGCACGTTGTTTACTACAGAAATCGTTCAGGCAAGTCCATCAAAATGCGAAGTGAACGTCATTTCAAAAATCACAGAACAAGCCCGAGCATTTGGTTTGCATCTTGCGGTTGCTCCGACCAAATTAATGGATCGATATGAATGGTTTTTAGAAAAAGCAGTCGAAATTGGCGTGCAAACCATCACGCCGCTGATTTGTGACCATTCAGAAAGAACAGTCATCAAATTAGAGCGCATTGAAAAGATTGTTTTGGGCGCAATGAAACAGTCTAATCAATTGTTTTTACCAAAAATCAATGAAGTTCAGCATTTTAAAACATTCATTAAAAACCAATCAGCCACACAAAAGTTAATAGCCCATTGTGAAGAGACGAATAAATTTAGTTTGAAAGAAAGTTTACAACCCCAACAAAGTGCTTTAATTTTGATCGGGCCCGAAGGCGATTTTTCTTCAAAAGAAATTGAATTGGCTTTGCAAAACAATTATAAACCCGTAAGTTTGGGCGAAACTAGACTACGCACCGAAACAGCCGCAATTGTGGCATGTCATTCGTTTGTGTTTGTGAATGAAAGTTTGAAATAAGTTTAATTATCATTTTAAAAATTCTCAATTTATGTTTAAAAATTACCTGCTCTTTGTATCAAAAAACAAACTTGGAATTATGTTACCCGTGTTGATGTCTGTAAGCTTATTTCATCATCAAATGACTGCAAATGAAAGCTTTCATCATTCGTTGTTGAAAGTTCATTCGCTAGAAAACGAAATTCCGCTTCAAAGAACGATTACAAAAAACACTACCGCCTCTCAGTTAGACGAAATTGTTGCTTTTTTCAAAAAAGAAGGCATCAAAGTGGTTTTTTCAAAATTGAAAAGAAACCGCGATTATGAAATCATCAAAATCAAAGTGGTGGTGGTGAACGGTCAGAACAAAATTGAGTGGAATACCGCCGATAACGTTGTGATTCAGCCCTTCACGATAGACGCCGTGAAATCAGGAGAAAAAATCGTTGATGTCGCTTTTAACAAACCTATAGAACCAAGTTATGGACACAGTATGTTCGTTAATAAAATCAACGAAACTGCTGCCAATGAAATCATTGCACAACAAGGCAATAACGATGAACAAGTTTATAAATCGATTCAAAACGAAGTGATTTATCAAATCAAAGACGATCAAAATAATGCAAATAACAACATCGTTATTGTTCAAAAAAGAGATGACAATGCTGTAGAAACCAAAACTGGAATCGAAATTATTTCATCGTTGACCAAAAATGCCAACATAGACGTCCAAAAAACTTTGTTGTTTTTAAATGGAAAACCCATTTCAAAGGATGATTTATCAATCATTAAAAACCAAGATGGATTGACCCTTATCGTTACCGATCCGCAAGACGGAGTTGAGAAATTTGGGCCGCAAGGTAAAAATGGTGCCATCGAAATTTTTCAGGACGGCATCGAAATGAACCAAACTTCAAACCATCAGAATGTGCAAGCGGCAATGAAAATGATGCAAGAAGCTCGAAAAGATATGAATATTGAACAAGGCAGAACAAGTCAAATCCGAATGTCAGCCGAACACAACAATTTTGAAAATAAAAAGAATGGGAACAGTGTGGCAAACGATAAAATTTCGATTGTTGAAAGCAAAGCACCCACTTCGAATGACGAAGAAGTGAAACCCAATTCCTCAACCGTAGAAGTGATTCATGGCAAAAATGTAGTGACCAATAATGTGCTTACAAAAAGTGGCATGTTGATTAAATCTACCACTTCCGATAATGAATTAGAATCGTACAAAAAAATCATGGAAAGCGACCGACTGACTTTCGAATATAAAAATATTCAACGTAATAAATTTGGTATGATTACGGGAATCGAAATTACATTAAAATCGGGTTACAAAGTGGTTTCAGCACAATGGCTTACTCCTCAAAATGAAAAAGGCATTCCTACAATTTTTGTTGGGAAAATAAATGGCGAATTGAGCGTGAAAAGTATGGAATAAGTTGATTTCAACAATATAAAGATAGCCGCTTTTAGAGTGGCTATTTCTTTTTAAATAAAACGAAGACACGTTTTGACTCTTTATAAAATGAGGTTCAATTTGATGGTGGATTTTTTAATCGTGCATCAAACCCTATCTTTTTCTTAAAGAATCATCATCATAATATACCATCAAAGTTCAATTTAGTACATTTGTTAGCTAAAAAAGAAGAATCATCTCAATGCAACCAAAAGACATTTCGGGACTCGATCCCAAAAAATATATCCTGATCAAAGGAGCACAAATTCACAATCTAAAAAATATCGATATTGCCATTCCAAGAAACCAATTGGTTGTTTTTACAGGGCTTTCGGGCTCTGGAAAATCGAGTTTGGCGTTCGATACTTTGTATGCCGAAGGACAACGCCGCTACGTGGAAAGTTTGTCTTCGTATGCCAGACAGTTTTTGGGACGTTTGGACAAACCGAAAGTTGATTACATCAAAGGAATTTCTCCAGCGGTTGCCATTGAACAAAAAGTGAACACCACCAACGCCCGCTCCACGGTAGGCACTGCCACAGAAATTTACGATTATTTAAAGCTTTTGTATGCTCGAATCGGGAAAACTATTTCGCCAATTTCGGGTCAAGAAGTAAAGAAAAACACGGTTTCTGATGTAGTAGAAGCCATCAAATTGATGGCCGAAAATACCAAATGTTTGTTGTTATCGCCGATTCATCTTGAAGAAGGTCGCTCGTGGGAAAACAAAATGAAGTCTTTGCTACAACAAGGATTTTCGCGGGTTTACATTAATAATGAAACCCAACGCATTGATGATTTGGTGGCGGCACTCGAAATGACAGAAATCCCAGCTTTGAACGAAACGAAACCCTTGTTGATTATCGACAGAATCATCGTCAAACAAGATGAAGATTTTTTGAATCGATTGGCAGATGCCATTCAAACTGCATTTTTTGAAGGAAAAGGAGTCTGTTTTATTGAAAATTTAGATACCAAACAAACGCTTGAGTTCAGTTCTAATTTTGAATTAGACGGACAAACTTTTTTAGAACCCAACATCCATTTGTTCAGTTTCAACAATCCTTACGGAGCTTGTCCCGTTTGCGAAGGCTATGGCAACATCATCGGGATTGACGAAGATTTAGTCATTCCGAACACAGCACTTTCGGTTTATGAAAATGCCATTGCTCCGTGGAAAGGCGATTCAATGGGTTGGTACAGAGACCAATTGGTCAACACAGCTTATAAATTCGATTTTCCGATCCACAAGCCCTACTTTGAACTTACGGAAGCTCAAAAAGATTTGGTTTGGAAAGGCAATGCCCATTTCATTGGGTTGGATGCTTTTTTTGAAGAATTAGAAAGTAAAAATTACAAAATCCAAAATCGGGTGTTGCTTTCACGCTATCGTGGCAAAACAAAGTGCCATGCTTGCAAGGGAAAACGACTTCGCCCAGAGGCACACAATGTTTTTGTGGGCGATAAAAACATCATGAATTTGGTCGATTTGCCCATTAAAAAATTGATTCCTTTTTTCGAAAATCTCGCATTAAGCGATTATGATGCTAAAGTTTCCAAGCGATTGATGATTGAAATCAAATCGAGGATGTTGTTTTTAGAAAAAGTAGGTTTAGATTATTTAACGCTCAATCGGAATGCGGCTAGTCTTTCGGGAGGCGAATCGCAGCGCATCAATTTAGCCACTTCGCTCGGCAGTAGTTTGGTGGGCTCGATGTACATTCTCGATGAGCCAAGCATTGGTTTGCATCCAAAAGACACCGAAAAATTAGTTGATGTTTTGATTAATCTCAAAAAATTGGGCAACACTGTGATTGTGGTCGAACACGATGAAGACATCATGAAAGCGGCCGATATTATTTTCGATATTGGTCCAGAAGCGGGCACATTGGGAGGCAATCTTGTTGGCGAAGGTAATTTTGAAGCAATGCTCAAACTCGACACACTCACGGCCGACTACTTGAATGGTAAAAAAGAAATTGCCGTTCCGAAAACCCGTAAAAAATTCAAAAACAGCATCGAAATCATTGGCGCCCGCGAAAACAATCTAAAAAACATCGATGTGTTGTTTCCCTTAGATTGTCTGACAGTCATCACGGGAGTTTCTGGAAGTGGAAAAAGCACTTTGCTGAAAAAAATATTGTATCCTGCCTTGCAAAAAGAACTTACGGGCATGAGCGACAAAGCCGGACAGTTTACAGAGTTGCGAGGCAATTACAAACACATCAAAAGCATCGAATACATCGATCAAAATCCGATTGGCAGAAGTTCGAGATCCAATCCTGTGACCTACATTAAAGCCTACGACGAAATCCGAGATTTGTTTAGCAAGCAAAAATTGAGCAAATTGAGAGGCTATCAACCCAAACATTTTTCTTTCAATGTGGAAGGCGGTCGTTGCGAAACCTGCAAAGGAGATGGCGAAGTGACCATCGAAATGCAATTCATGGCCGATGTGCATTTGGAATGCGATACTTGTCATGGCAAACGATTCAAAAAAGAAATTTTAGAAGTGCAATTTGAAGGTGCAAGCATCGATCACGTTTTGAACATGACCATTGACGATGCTGTGGCTTTTTTCAAACTGCACAAGCAAACCAAGATTGTTCAGAAACTACAACCTTTGCAAGATGTTGGATTGGGCTATGTAACGTTAGGACAGTCCTCTTCTACCCTTTCTGGTGGCGAGGCGCAACGCATCAAACTCGCTTCTTTTTTGGTGAAAGGAATTCAATCGGACAAAACATTGTTCATTTTTGACGAACCTACCACGGGTTTGCATTTTCACGACATCAACAAACTGATTAAATCTTTCGATGCATTGATTGCCAACGGACATTCGATTATTGTGGTCGAACACCATTTAGACTTGATTAAATGTGCCGATTATGTAATCGACATGGGACCTAACGGTGGTGAAGATGGTGGAAAAATGATTGCTTTTGGTTCGCCTGAAGACATTGTGAAAAACAAAGAATCCATCACAGGAAAATATTTGAAAGAGAAATTGAAATAGAATTTTATGACAGAGCTCCCCTGCGTTCCGATAATAATCAGAAGTTTGTTCGCTGTATTTCCGCTGTAAAATCGTGAGTTGCTGACATCACTACCGCGGGGGAGTTGTTCAGAAGCGTAGTTTTATAAAAAAAAGATTGTTTAAAAAATAGCATTCAACCATGAGTTCATTCCAAAAAATAACCGAATCGAGTTCGCATTACCAAGATTTAGAGCAAATGTCGGTGACAGAAATATTAACTTCTATCAATCAAGAAGACCAAAAAGTGGCGTTGGCGGTGCAAAAAGTACTCCCGATGGTGGAACAAGCCGTTGTTCAAATCGTGGCATGTTTCCGCAAAGGGGGTCGTTTGTTTTATATTGGTGCTGGCACATCGGGGCGTTTGGGCGTTGTGGATGCATCCGAATGTCCGCCTACATTTGGCGTGCCGCACGAATGGGTGGTTGGTTTGATTGCAGGTGGCGATGCTGCCATCAGAAAAGCCGTTGAATTTGCCGAAGACAATACGATGCAAGCTTGGAAAGATTTAGAAAAATACAACATCAATTCCAATGATTTCGTGATGGGCATTGCAGCCTCTGGCACCACGCCTTATGTAATCGGTGGTTTGCAAACCTGCAACGAAAACGGCATTGCCACGGGTTGTATCACTTGTAATCCTGGCAGTCCGATGGGGATTTTGGCACAATTCCCAATAGAAGTAGCTGTCGGGCCCGAATTTGTTACAGGAAGTACGCGCATGAAAGCGGGTACGGCGCAAAAGTTGATTTTGAATATGGTTTCGACCAGCGTCATGATTCAATTGGGGCGAGTAAAAGGCAATAAAATGGTAGATATGCAACTTTCGAACGACAAACTAGTTGCGCGTGCAGAAAAAATGCTCATAGACGAACTTAATATTGCGCCTGATTTGGCTGCTGATTTGATTCAACAACACGGCAATGTAAGAGCTGCCATTCAATATTTTAACTCAAAAAAACATGAATAAAGAACTTTTAGTAAAAGGCATCAAAAGAGCTTTTTTAGGAATTCCGATGATGTTTATCGGACCTGCCGTGATTTACAATGCGTTTATGAACCAAGACAATTGGGTGCATTATTTGGTGTTGGCAGTCGGCATCTTGATTAGTTTCGGCGGAGCCTATTTCTTGTTTCAAGGAGTAATGATTATGATGAAAGGTTTGTTTAACGATCAAAATTAAATATCATGCGAACGCTCATTATTGGATTTTTATGCTTAGGATTTTTAAGTAGTTGTTTTCAACAAGAACGCAATTGCAAAGACTACAAAACTGGAAAATTTGAATTTAAGCAAATGATAGACAGCGTGGAAGAAAAAACCGTTTTCTTTCGAAATGACTCATTGCAAATCGAAACTTTTAGAGGAGTTACCGACACTTCTTCCGTGCGATGGTTGAACGATTGTGAGTTTATTTTGCATAAACTACATCCCAAAAACCGTAAAGAGAAAAAAGGCATCCACATGAAAATATTGACCACTTCCGACGAAGGTTATCAGTTTGAATACGGATTTGTAGGCGAAAAATCGAAGATGAAAGGATTTGTTGCGAAATTGAAATAGACGACATTTTAAATATCGCACGAACGTTTTCATCATCAAACATTGTCAAATTTGATACTGATCTACACTCGATTAATTTCTTGTGATGTATGCAAAGCACCAATTGCCTCAAATACTTCGTCTTGGCTTTGTGCATCAGTCCATCCTTTTGATGCTAATTCGATGCGAACCTGACCTTCGTTTTTATCTTTAAAGAAGTGATAAAAAGCAAAGTCAAATACTTCGTTTGGAACTCGGTTGAGTTGGTATTTTGTAAGGTTTCTAACAACGAAAACAGATGCAAGATAATACGTCAAAACATATTGTAAAATCCAGTGAATCAGCAAACCAATCCAGCCTGTGTTTGTGCTTTTTATTATTAAACCTTCTGAAAATTGGATTTTTAAAAACTCATAAAAACCAATTCGATTGTATTGTCGTTCGTAAATAATCAATTCGTATCGGAAATAAATATTTAGAAAATAAATGAAAATAATGATGCCAATCAATAGTTGATTCAGTTGCGTATAATTGGTAAAATTTGAAAATTGTATCAAATATTTGAAAACAAAACCGATGGAAATGGCTACTAAAAATTCAAATAAGCCAATCACATAAAATCCGCCGATGGTGACTTTTAGTGATTGTCAATATTTATGAATTTGATATGTGGGCTTTCCTATATGTTGATTTGTTTTTCAATGATTATTTGAATATAGGATTGTCGTTGCTCTTTTTGAAACAAGATATGATTTGAATTAAAGTCCTCCATGCTTTCTTGTCCTTTCCAATGTGTCAATTGGTTGTAAGGTGTATTTGAAATGATGAATGAATTTAGTTCAATATTTGGGTCGTTTAATTTGGGTTGGATTGATGTCTTGATTGATTTATGTAATTGAATTTTTGGGTCTGTCAAACCTTGAATTTGTCTTAGTCCTTTTGGGTCGATGAATGAAACGTATTGCTTGTCGCCAATTACAAGCCATAAGATAAAGTCAGGAAAGAAATTGTTTGCTTCAAAGAAGCCAATTCCTTTTTTACTCATATTTCTGAGTAAGTACAATTGTTTGTCTTTGAAAAGCTCGGTGTTGTTATTGAAGTATAGTTTCAAGTCTTCTACTAAGTCCCGTTCACCTTTATTTAAAGGCACTGGTTGAATTTTAATTACTTCTTCATATCTGCCTTTGTCAATGTAAATCAAAGGTTGATACAGATGAAGATTCGCATACAAGGCTTCAAAGTCATTGTCGATTTTAAAGTTTTCTTGAAATTCTTTTTTGCGAACAATCTCTTTTAGTTCCTTCAATTTTCCAATTAAGCGGTCTTCTGTTTTCTTCACTAAGAAATTGTAATCTGCTTCAAAATTTGGGTTGTTGCTATCTAGTATTGCAACTTCAATTTTATCACTGTAGAATTTGTTTTTTTGATAATTATATAGTCTTTCAATAAACGATTTCAATAATGAAAGAGCCAACTCATGCCAAAGTTTTACTTTACTGTAATCATTTATTTCTAGTTCAGTTGAAGGAATCTGTAATGTGTACCAATCGGGGCTTAAAAGAATGTCTTTTAATGCTTCAACTGATAAATTTACATTGTACCAACTGCGTTCGTTTTTAAATTTCTGAATATCAAAATATATTCTGTTCCAATCTAGGAATGCGATATGTAGGTTTTCTAGTTTTCCTTCTTCAATAGCAACAACGGTGGTTACATTGGTTAGCTTAGAACTTTTTAATACCTGTACTTTCGGATACCAATCTATCAGAACGGGAGGGACTTTTTCAGAAATAACTGCATCAACTAAAACATCACGTTTAAAATTTGAACCATCTTTAACCCGAATGTATTTTAGTTTCTTTTCTGACAAGTCTGAAATGGTTGGCAGAATATCAACTGTGATTTTTTCAAAGTCTGAATCGGTTGGCAAACCTTCTTCTTCAAGGTAATCTTTAAACTGTTGCATGTAGTCTGCACGTAAACCAAAAATGTTCAAGGTTTCTAAAATAGGCAACACTTCTGGAATATAAGCAGGTCGTAAACTTGCATCTAATGCTGTGCTACGCTTCAATGAAAACTTGTAGCCTTTTAAACGAACACCTCTACCAAATAATTGAATGATTTCTGAACCTTCACCTCTTCCAATATTTAATAAACCCATTGTACTAACACGCCAACTGCTCCAGCCTTCTGAAAACTTTTTTGAACCTATCAGTACATTTACTTTACTGCCTTTGCTATTGATGTCGTGAAATAGGGAAGTAGAAAAATCCTTTTCATCAACCAACATTTTATGTGCTTCGCAAATCTTCAACAAGCCTTTGTCATCACCAACATTTATTACACCAAAGTAATCAGCGTTTCCTATACGTAATCCTATTTCGCCATCTTGACCTTTCAAATTGTCAATATGCAAAGAAGCACCCGCAACTTCTGAGTTGAATACTTCTTTTAAAACATCCTGATAAACAATCTTTGCGGTTCTACCTGATTTGCGAATTTCTTTAAATGCATTTCTGAAAATGGAATGACCCATTTCGTTGTTCAAACCATCTTTTGCTTCTAATATTAATTTGATGCGTTCGATAGACTGACTATCATTCTTCACAAAAGAGTCTAAAAACTTTAAAACCTCTACTACATCAGAAGCGGTTTCTTTGCTGATGCTTTTGGTTACTTTACCACCAACAAAAATCGCTAATGGTTTATCAATCAAAAATGGTTCTATCTCTTTACCGTTTTCTTTGAAAACCAATAACTGTTCGTAAAAGGAGAGTAAACTGGCTGTTAAGTAGAGTACAACTCTTTCTTCCTTTCCTGCTTCGTGCCATTGCTCATTTAGGTTCAGAATTTGATAATCTTTTCCATAACCATCATTGTAAAAATAACGGTAAGAATAATCAAACAAGGTGGCTTTACCATATTCATCAATTAAGGTTTTTTGTTTAGCACCAGATAAGGCATGAACAGCTTGCCCAAAAGTTGCTGAATATTCGAATGAAAAACCTGATTCACATAAACGATTTCTTTTGTCTTTCCATTCTGTACCGCCTGCACCTCTATGCCCTTCATCAACTAATACCAAATTGTTACCTTCAAAGGCTTCAACAGCAACGGTTTTGTTGCCGCTTGTTTCTTCTAGTTTATGTATGTCAATGATTTCAATTTTTTGACCTGCGAACAATGAACCACCAGTTTTATCAAACAATTCCGCTTCCATGCCCGATTGAGCAAACTCTTTTAGGTGTTGTTTAGATAAACCTTCATTAGGTGTAAGCACAATAATTCGGTTCAATCCCTTCTCTAAATTATGCTTTTTTAAATAATTGCGATATTGCAAAATATTGATATGCATTAGTAATGTTTTACCTGATCCTGTTGCATTCCAATAAGCTAATTTATTTAAATCATTTACGTTGTTTTCAAGTTTGAAAGTTGATATAGCTTTAAAATCATTGCCGTTTCTACCATGATTAAATTCGAGAAACGTATTTAACTCCGATTGTAAGGCTGTTTTATCTGAAAAGTATTTATCTAAATAAATTTCAGTAAAAAGCAATGCCATGTATTGGAAGTACTTCCATTTTATAGGTTCATTGCGTTTCTCAGAAATGGTTTGCGTATGTGAAAATATATTTTGGTCGTACTGCAATAATAATTCTTTAGGCAAATTGGCATTGCTGTAAAATCTTGCAACTAAAGCATGATGAAAATGCGAAATATTATTTTCGTCATATCCTTCCAATGATGAATCTTTTAAATCTATTGATAAGGCTTCTAAGTCTGTTACACCAAACAGATTTAGAATGTATTTATAAAGTACGAGTGATGAACTGAGTTTTGCCATTAAATTTTATTTAGAAAATCCCATTCTGCAATCCAAGTAGATTTATCTACTAGTTTTATTATTTCAATAAAATCGCTTTCAATTGAAAAATTGATTCCATGTTTATCAACGGTTTGCTTGATAACATTTTCAACGTCATTTTTATCCATTACCTTGAAATACTCTTGTTTTTTAACTGTATCATCAAAGTAGTTTCGAACATAACTTACAAATGTATGCTCATCCATATTTACAGACTTTTGACCAAAAACCTGAGCTGTTTTTTCAACTTTACTATTTTTGTATCTGTAATAAGCATTTTTATGAAATTCGTCATTAAATTTAGCTTTTAATGTAACATCATAATTTAGATAATTTTGTTCTAAATCATCAAAAATATCTTGCTCATTTACAATTGTAGTTGTTGCTTTCTCTATCAGTTTGGATAACAGTTTCGCTGTTTTTCGTAAATCAGAAAACAATGTTGATTCAAAAGTATACGCGTTTGCACAATATGTATCAATGCCTAGTTTTTCTTTAAATTTGAGAGTGAATAAGTCCTTGTGTTCGTTTGATAATTCGTCTTTATCAAAAACCAAAACCGATTTATCCCAAAGACTGGTTCCGTTTTTAAGCCCAGAAAAAACAGCTTTATAAGAAAGTATATTCTCAAACACTTCACTAATACCGCCTAATACCCAAAACATATATTTTTTGCGGCTATTAAGCTGTTGATTTAACAATATTCTAAATACTTTTGCATCATCTTCCCCTTCTACAAAAACAAGCCTATCTGCTTCCAGAGCATTTATAAAATCCAAACCAGTTGTATTGCCAATAGAACGGATTACAGGAGATAAATTACTTGGCATAATGCCTTTGAAGTGCAAGCCTAAATGACCAGTGTCAATATTGAAATGAATACTTCTTATTTCACCAGTAGGTTTTCCTTCCAAATGAAAAACTTGATGAGGTGCAGCACTTCTAATTAATGATTCGTTATGTGTCGTTAAAAAGGTTTGTAAACGGTCTCCGTATTTATTAAAAACCTCCACTAATCTTCGCTGAATATCTCTATGAATATGACTGTCGGGCTCGTCTAATAAAAGGATATTTAAATCTGTTTTATTGATTGATTTTAAATGAATATTTAAAAGAATACCAATTATTTGAAGTGTTCCACTTCCCAATAGAGACAGGTCTTTAAATACATCTTTATGCCCAACTTTGAAAACTACAACAGCCTTTGCATCTTGTTGAATATTAGTTTCTGATTGGAATTCAATTTTCTTTTCAAAATTATATAAAACATAATTTAAGTCATTTTGGAACGCTTCATTTAGTGCTGGATCAAGTCCACTAATTACCCTATAAAGTCTATTTCTTAATACAGTATCTGATTTTCTAAATAAAAGCTGTTCTTTGATAAAAGGGTCTGTTTTAAAATCCTCATCTTCACCAATTTGAGACACAGGCGTACTGTAAATTAATGAAATTGGCTCGGGCAAATTGGCAAAATAATCGTTGAAACTTTTATGATCATACCCTTTATATCCTTCTAATTCAATTACATAATTACTTCCTGAACTTGAAATTTTAAAGGGTATATTAAGCTCTGCATTGTCCTCATCAATTATGGTTAAAGACAATAAGATAATATTCTTCTTGTTCTTTTGATGAAAAATATCCTCAAAATTCGGACTTCTTACACTATTGATTTTCTTAAACTCAAAATACTTATTATTTGATGGTCCAAGAATATAATCGCCTCTTCGAAAGTTCTTTTCTCCCCTTTTAGCTTCGGAAATTAGTTTTGAAAAACTTTCCATCCATAAAGACAACGCCTCCAAAACCGTTGTCTTACCAGAGTTATTAACCCCAGTTAATATATTCAAGTCCTTGTTAAAATACAAGGTAATGTCTTTAATAGACTTGAAATTCTTGATTTGAAATTTATGTATATGCATATCCTTCTATTTTTTTAATTCTGTTCAAACATTCTTTTTCCAAACTCTTCTTCAATCAACACTACTTTCCAGCGTTCATCGCCTGTTTTTAGGTTTTCTACATTGTTGTCGCCATTTACATAGATACGGTCGTATTCGCTATCGAGTGGGTTGTATTTACTTTTTTCAAGGAAGTTATTTAGTGCTTTGCTATTGTGTTTGGTGCAATCTCTCCACACTACCAAAATGCCTTCGCCTGACAAGTTTTTGCCTGTAACAACTACATATCCTTCTTTGGGTACGGCATAGTTTTCTACTACCAAACCTATCAAGTAGTTAAATGTCTCAACCAAATCAACTTTGGTGGGTTGCAGTTCGTTGTTTTTGGTAATGTTTAAGTAGCAGTTAAACGGATTTACAAACCATTCCAAATTGAGCAAACTCTCTTTGGCTTCTACATCCAACATATAATTGAGCATATAGCCTTCCCTAAATGTTGGGTTCATTTCCAATGCCTGTTGTTGTGTTTCGGTTTGTTTTAAAGCCAGGTTGTTGAGTGTATCTTCATAACTCTCCAACCGCATGTATTTAAAACAATGGCTGATGCCTTCTCTGCTTAAAGGTTTTCCATCCTTCCAGTCTTTGCTGTAAACTACTTTTTGAATGCGTGGTTTTGTAACACTGTCAAAGTATTCACCCATTTCAACTAAAATGTATTTTCGTTGACCATCATCTTCTCGATTTAAATTAATTACCGCATGACCAGTTGTCCCTGAACCGCCAAAATAATCTAAAACTATATCATTCAATTTTGTGTTTGAAACTTTAAGGCTGTCAACTACTGCATAAACAGACTTTGGAAAACTAAATACAGTACTTGCCCCAAATAATTCTGTCAATGCCCTTGTTCCATTGTCACGTGCCGAATATGCAGGATTATCCCACCAAGTTCTTGGAAGAGACCCACCTTCATTGAGATATTTTTTTCTATAAATTTCAAATTGTCCATCCTTATTTCTAACAGATAATTCAGAAATATTATTTTCTACTCGGTCCTTTCCAAATTTCCATACTTTCTCAGATCCATTTGGATGATTTGGGAAAATCAATACTTCAGTTTCATGAATTTGTTCCGATATTTCCCATCTGTTTTCATTGTTTATCCATTCTAATTGTGGCACTCGCAATTCCATTTTTTCTCTGTCAACACAAATTGGATAATATTGTCTTGGTCTTTCATTTCGATTAGAGTCAGTTCCGTTTTTTCTAAAGTTTTCCCATTCAAATTTTTTCCCGGATTCTTTGTCTTCTTCATCATATCTGTTTTCCTGTGATTCAGAATGAGGTAATCTTCCTAAAGTTGCATTGGTAAAATCTTTAGAATAATAAAGTCCATATTACTGGTTAATTGAAAATCCTTTTACTGTTGACCGTCCAGAAGGATTGTTACGAATAACTGTATTCCCCAAAAAATTAGTTGAACCAAAGACTTCATCTAGGATTAATTGAAGGCGATTCAATTCAAAATCATCAATCGTTACACATGCTATTGATGTGCTTTTAAGATACATTCGCGAAATTTGCAATCGATTATAAAGTAGTGTAATCCAAGCTGAATGCTTAAATTCATTCTTGTACATTATTTCACTTGCTGCTGTGTTGTAAGGTGGGTCTATGTAAATAGTATCAACGTTATTTTCAAATCTATAATACAAAGTATTCAACGCCTGAAAATTCTCCGAATTAATCATCAATCCATCACATTGCTCATCAAATTTTTCAATACTGCCAATCAATTTCCATTTAAATATTTCAGAGAAGAAAGCAGTGTCTAAAACCAAGAATTGGTTTTGGTTTAAAAAGTCAAGAGCCCCTCCTAAATCCTCCCCAAAAGGGAGGACTTTAAAAGCCTCGGCAAATCCTACTTTGTTTTCGGGAAACAAACCACCTGATGACTGTGTTTTTATTTCATCGATAGCAAAGAGTTTTATCCATTCCTGCAGTTGAGCTTGGTTATTGAGTATTTCGGGGTACAAATCTTTCGGCACACGGTCAAGCGTAATGCAGTAGTTGCATTCCACCACCATTTTCTTTTTTAGCCACAGCTTCTTTTGGAAGTTTTCTAATTGGGCTAAGAAGGTGATAATTTTTTCGCCAATCTTTTTAATGGCTTTTATTTTGCTCAGTTGTTTTAAAAATTCCTGTTCGTCACGGGTGTTCAGGTCATCAATAAACAGCACTTCGTTTTTAATGTAAAAATCAAGCTCACGGGTAAGAAAACCACCAAGGTCTTTATGTATAAAATAATCAAAAGTGTTCCTTGCAGTATAGTCTAATAAATGCTTTTGCAGCAAGGTGCGTTGCTTGTCTTTTTCGGTTGGCCGCAAACTCAACAAATCTGTAAAGTCTTGTGGTATTTGGGTTTTAACAGCATCAAATGCCTGTTCCAATAAATCACTTTGCTTTATTTTTTTATCGGCAGGTTCGTATGTGAAATAAATTTTAAATTCATCGCCAACAGCTTCACAAACCTTCTCGGTATAAATAGCAAATCGTCTTTCTTTATCGCCTTGTGTTTTGTTGTTGTTTTGTTCGGTGCTGGCTTCAATCAGTTCAAAAGCTACCGTTTTGCCGTTGGCTAACTTAAAGCGATATACTTTAAAGTACTCGCTGGTTTTAATGTAGTATTGGTCGGCATTTGCCCAATGTAGTTTTACCTCTTCACCTTCGTAGGGTATGGCATACACATCTTTCTTATACCTACGCATGCTGATGAAATCGCCATTATCGAAATAGCGTTTAAAGAAATTTGCCAATAAAGAAAAGACTTCATTTTCAATTGCAGTTAAATCTCCTGCACGTTGGTATTGAGCTTTCAGTTCTTTTACTTGTGGCAACTCTTCTGGATTTGCATTTCCATACTTTCGAGCCGTTTCAATTTCAGCATCCAACTGTCTTTTAATTCCTTCGGCATCCAGAGCTTGACTGCTTTTGAGAATTTCCTTTACCTGTGGTACTAAATCTACTTCCAAAAACTGTTCAATGTCTTTACGCTTTTGGTTCATGATTCGGTAAATACCAAAATCAAGTTCCGCTTTATCCAGCATGAACACTTCTTTGAGTGTGTTGATGAGTTTATCGTAGTTTGTCATGGTTATACTAATTTCCAGTTAATGGTAAATAAATGGGTCTTGCTTATTTCCTGTTTCATTCGTTTTTGAATATCGCTAATCATCTTGTCTCTCATTTCTGCAATTTCATCTTCCACAATAAATATTTCTTGTCGTTGCTTTTTCTGTTTTCTCGATTCGTCTTGCAATTGTTCTTGTATTTTTAGTTGACTTGTGGGGTCAACCGTTTTCTGAGCTTCTCGGTTCAGTTCTTTTATTTTGGCTTTGGTTTCTTTAATGGCTAATTCAGCCGCATTCATTCTGTCCTCCGCCCATTTGGTTAGCTTCTCCGTTTCAAATTTTAAATAATTGTTGTCTCTTTCCGATAGCGTTTTTAACAAAGCATCCAAGTAGGTTTCACCTGTTTTTATTACCAACGAATCATCAATAGTATTTGAATCTTGATTAGCATTTTTTGCAGGTAAAGTGAGCAATCTTTTAGCCTGGTCTTCCGTTAGGGTTATTCCGTTATTGGCAATACCATAAGCCATCAGATAATCGGAAGACTCAAAAGAATCAACACTCACAGCCATCACACTTAACCAACCTTGTTGCCCTTTCAATTCATCCAAAATAGCCACATTGCCTTTGTAGCCTGTTAAATCAAACGTCAAAGAAGCAGGTTGCAAACCTTTTTCTTTTACCTTTTCTAAAACGGTCTGTGCCAATGGATGCCCCATTCTATAAACATGGGCTTCGGTATTTGGCTTTCCAAGTTTAAAAGATTCAGTTGGGAAGTTTGCATTTGGGTAAGGTTGTTTTTTGAGTTGAAAACTCAAATCCTTGTCATTGAATTTTGCAGTTCCGTTCAATTCAAATTTAGTAACAGCCCAAAGCCATTGTTCGTACTTGTTGATGTATTCCTTGCTTTCAGATAGTCTGATTTTTAGTTTGTCCAATACTTCATCATCGAAATTCGCCAATAGCGTTTCCCTTGTTGAAAGCATTTTGCTACTAATCTGCTCGTCTAATTCATTTTGAAGCAAATCAAACTGATCAATAATTTCTTTTTCGCTTCTGTATTTCTGATAAATTTCAGCTATGCGTTTTTCAAAATCAACGCCTGATTCAATGCTACCTAATACATCATCACTTGCACCAAACACACCACTGAACAACTTAAACTTTTCATCAAGCAATTGGAATACTCTGATGTCAGCGGCATTTTTTACATTTAGGAAATTTACAACTACCACATCAAACTTTTGTCCGTAACGGTGGCAACGTCCAATTCTTTGTTCAATCCGTTGCGGATTCCAAGGCAAGTCATAATTGATAAGCAAAGAGCAAAACTGCAAGTTGATTCCTTCGGCAGCAGCTTCGGTTGCAATCATAATCGTTGCTTCATTTCTGAAATATTCAACCAATGCAGCTCGCTTGTCGGCACTTGGCGAACCTGTTACTTTATCGGTTCCTTTGTTTTTGCTGATCCAATTTTTATAAACCTTGTTTGATGTTTCGTCATTATTAGAACCATTAAACAAGACTATTTTATCAGGATAGTGCTCGCTTAATAAATTGAACAAGTAGTTCTGTGTTCTTGTTGATTCTGTAAAAATAATTGCCTTTTGATTGGCTTGCTTGTCCATTTTAGCAAAGCCTTCTTTCAAAGCGGTTAAAAGCTTATCACCTTTTGTATTGTTTTTAATAGATTCGGCTAAGTCTCGATATTTTTCCAGTTCAACAATTTCTTTTCGAATGGATTCAAAGTCAAGTTCACTAAGTTTTTTATCTTCTGTGTTTTCTTCTTCGTCCCATTCCTCTGATTGTTCTTCAAACAATTCATAATCTTCCGAAATATCTTCTGGCACATTTAGAAATTCATTGTCTTTAATTACCTGATTGAGTTTTTTAATCAAGCTGTTCAATGTACCTGCAATGGCGAATGAAGATGAAGCCAAAAGTTTACGCAAAATCAAAGTCATTAAATGCCTTTGCCCTGCGGGCAAAGCATAAAGCAATTCTCTTTGCAAATAATCGCTTACATCTTCATACAGTTTTTGTTCGTCGTCCGATGGTTCAAACTTAATGGTTAGTGGAATTCTGTTTGTATAACGAATGTATTCCTGAACTTGTCTGCGAAGGTTACGGATACAAACAGATTTTAGTCTGTCTCTTAAATCCTGATAATTTTCTCCGTCAACTGTTCTCAGAAATTGGCTTCTGAAACTTTTGATGTCGCCAAAAGTATGCTCATCAATAATGCTCACTAAACCATACAATTCAAGCAATGAATTTTGTAAAGGCGTTGCAGTCAATAAAGCTTTTCTTGAATGCGATAAGGCTTCTTTAATAGCGTTTCCAATTTTATTGGTTGGCTTGTAAACATTGCGTAAGCGATGAGCTTCATCAATTACCGCCAAATCCCAAGAAACCAATTGCATCAAATCTGCTTTTGCTCTGGCAAACTGGTAAGAACATATCACAATTTTGTCTTGCTCGAATGCGTTTTTATTTCGAGCCTTTTTGAAGTCTTTGAAATTCTTGTTTTCTAAAATGGTGGATTCCAAAAAGAACTTATCTAACAATTCTTGACTCCATTGCTTTCTTAAATTGGCTGGGCAAATAATTAATAGTTTTTTTCTTCGTTCAGCCCAAAGTTGAGAAAGTAAAATTCCTGCTTCAATGGTTTTTCCTAAACCAACTTCGTCTGCAAGTATTGCACCTTTTGAAAGTGGAGATTTAAAAGCAAAAAGAGCCGCTTCCACTTGGTGCGGATTCAAATCAACCTGAGCATCCATCAATGCTACGTTAAACTTTTCGCTACTTCCCGAAGGAAAGCGTCTAGTTAATTCGTAAGCAATGTACTTTGCCTGATATGGAGTTAATTCGTTCACTTCTGTTTTACTTTATTTAGAGCCATTTCTAATGTTTGCACTGAATACTTTTCATTTTCTACTAATTTCAAAACTTTGTTATATAACAAAATTGACAACAACTCATTTTTAGCTACAATATAAAGTTTAGCTAACTTCCGTAGATAAGCTCTAATGAAAAGCTTTTCGTTATGTGAAATTTTAATGCTTTAAACAATATCAACCTGTAAATTAACAATAACTTGTCATTGCACAGCCTCATATCCTTTAAATTTTTTAATTTTTTGCTTAACTTTATCATATTGTTTTTACTCTTGTACTACAAATGCTAAATGTAGAATAATAAAATGAATTTGTTG
>JBEILV010000012.1:0-30770 GCA_040379105.1 Flavobacterium sp. | reverse complement strand
ACCAAGAAGACATTCTTTTTGCTGGTAAAATGGTCTTGAAAAAACATTTTGAAAAAATTTTTACCATCAATCATCCCAAAAAAATTGTGGAACTTCTGTCCAACCATGAAATAGATGTGGTTTTGCTCGACATGAATTACCGCATTGGTTTTGAAGACGGACGAGAAGGCATTTATCTTTTGAAAGAAATCAAAACGCTTGCGCCCAAAACTACGGTTGTTTTGATGACGGCTTTTGGAAAAGTGGAAACAGCTGTAGAAGGTTTGAAATTGGGTGCTTTTGATTATGTTTTGAAACCTTGGGACAATGAAAAATTGGTTTCTGTGGTCAAATCGGCGGTGGATGAAAGTAGAAAATGGAAAAAGAAAAGCGCCACGAATGAAAATACCAATACTTTTTTCATCGGAAAATCGACGGCCATTCAAAAAGCCTATTCCTTGGCAGATAAAGTGGCTAAAACAGATGCCAATGTGTTGATTTTAGGCGAAAATGGCACAGGAAAATTCGTTTTGGCACATTACATCCACCAACAATCGCTCAGAAAAAACGAACCTTTTGTGCATGTAGATTTGGGTGCTTTGAGCGAAAATATTTTTGAAAGCGAATTATTTGGTTATGCCAAAGGCGCTTTTACGGATGCTAAAAATGATACGGCAGGACGATTTGAAGCCGCGCAAAACGGTACCATTTTTCTGGATGAAATGGGCAATGTTCCTTTGCACTTGCAAACCAAATTATTGCAAGTCATTCAAAATAAATCCGTTACAAGAGTAGGCGAAGCCAAAGCCAGACCGCTGAACATAAGAATCATTACAGCTACCAATCTCGATTTGAAAAAGGAAGTTGCCCAAAAAAATTTCAGAGAAGATTTGTATTATCGCCTCAACACGATGGAAATCAAATTGCCGTCTTTGCATGAAAGAAAGGAAGATATTGTGCCACTTGCTTATTTTTTGTTGGAAAAAATCAGTCAAAAGTACGACCAAGAAACGATTGTTTTGGACGAAAAAGCGTTGGAACAAATTCAAAAACACGCTTGGCATGGCAACATCCGTGAAATGGAAAATAGGATGGAACGCGCTGTGATTTTGTGCGAAAACAACACCATCAAAAGTGCCGATTTGGATCTGGACATCGTGACTTTGGCATCCACAGAAATGGAAGATTTGCCTTTGTCCGACATTGAAAAAATTTCGATAGAAAAAGTGTTGCACAAAAACAATTTCAACATTAGCAAATCGGCGGAAGAACTCGGACTTTCCAGAGCTTCCTTGTATCGAAGAATGGAAAAATACAATTTAGGTTCGACACAATAAAAACAATAAAATTGAAAAATTTAAAACTACATCATCAACTTTTCATCCGACTACTGATGCTGCTTTTGGTATTCATCGGAAGTTTTTTGTTGTTGTACAAATCGCTTATTTACACTGCTATTTTTGGGTTTTTGATTTTCTTTTTGATGGGAATGGCGTTTTTCTCATTTCTCAAAAATACTTTTTTGTTCTACGACAAAACCATTGCTGCCATTTTAAATGAGGATTTTTCAGCCGATTTTTCAAAAAATGCATCCCAAACACATTACAAAAACCTCTTTCGTTTGTATGACCAATTGAAACAAAATCAGAATGAGCAAGTTTCGAAAGATTTGGTCTATCGTTCCATTTTAAACAACATTGAAACTGGCGTTTTAATTCTTCAAAAATCAGACGAAGATTGGCATATTTTTTTGATGAACGACTATTTTTCGAGTCATTTCAAAGTGCCGAAAGTATCGAAATGGCAATATTTAAAAAACCAATTGCCTTCGCTTTGCGAAATGATAGAAGATCGGAATTTTGATGAAATGAAAACTTCTTTGCAAATTCGAGTAAACCAAGAAGAGGCACAAACTTTTATGTTGCAAGCCTCAAAAACAAAAGCTTACAACCAAGAATATTACATTGTCTTGTTGGATTCTATTCAAAAAGTGGTGGAGAAAAAGGAAAAAGAAGCATGGTTAAACTTGATGAAAGTCATTTCGCATGAATTGATGAATTCCATCACGCCCATTCGTTCGCTGACGCAAAATTTGAACGAGATGATGCAACAAGAGGCACTTTCAAAAGAAGATTTGAATGACATTAAAGAAAGTGTTTCCACGATGATTCACAGAAGCAATCATTTGCAAAATTTCGTGGAAAGTTATCGAAAAATTGCCATGTTGCCTTCGCCTAAAAAAGAAATGACGGCACTCAATCATTTGATTCAAAATGCTTTAAATTTGATGAACCCGCTTTTTAAAAAAGAAAATGTTACAGTAAAAAACAATATTTCTTTTAATCGATGGATCATGGTAGATGCTTTGCAATTGGAACAAGTGCTCATCAATTTGTTGACCAACAGCTTGTATGCCATGGAAGAAAAGGACGAAAAAATCATTGAAATTTCGGCTGAATTCAAAAACCATCGACTGTTTATTTCTATTTCTGATTCTGGAATTGGGATTGATGCTGCCATTGAAGATAAAATTTTTCTACCATTTTTCACCACCCGAAAAGAAGGCGCTGGCATTGGCTTGACTTTATCAAAAAACATCATGGAAGCCCACGGCGGCTATTTGAATTATCAAACAGACGACCACAAAACCCGCTTTGTGATTTGTTTGTTGGAATAAACATAAAAAAGGCTGTCAAAGCATCAGAACAAGAATTTTAAATTCCATTTTGATTGCTTAAAACAGCCTTTTTTGCATCAGTGAAATTTCTGGGCGTCGCTAACTTTTATTCAATTCAACTTTTGATTTGTAAGCGGTATGTTTCAGAATTATTTTTTTGATAATAATCTGATTACCAAATTTTTATTCTGTTTTCGTCGGTTAAAAACATTGCGTCGCCTTCTTTGATTTTGAACGCTTCATAAAAAGCGTCCACATTTTGTAGCGGCACATAAGCTCTGTACATTCCTGGCGAGTGTGGATCGGTTTTTACTTGGTTTTTGATGTATTCATCACGGCCTTTGAATCTCCATATCGTTGCCCAAGAAATAAAGAAACGTTGTTCTGGCGTAAAACCGTCAATCAAACCCGGATTTCCGCTTTCTTTTAAATGAATTTGCAATCCGTCGTAAGCTGCGTTCACACCACCCAAATCGCCAATGTTTTCACCTAAAGTAAATTTTCCGTCCACATAAATTCCTGGAAGCGGTTGCAATTGAGAATATTGATCTGCCAAAGCTCCGCCCAAAGCGGTAAACTGCGTTAAATCGTCTTCTGTCCACCAATTGACCAAGTTGCCATCTGCATCATATCTAGAACCACTGTCGTCGAATCCATGAGAAATTTCGTGACCAATCACCGCGCCAATGCCTCCATAATTCACCGCTTCATCAGCTTCGTAATTGTAGAAAGGCGGTTGCAAAATAGCTGCTGGAAACACAATTTCGTTGAAAGACGGATTGTAGTATGCATTGACCACTTGTGGCGCCATGAACCATTCGTCTTTGTTCACGGGTTTGCTCAGTTCGGCAATGTTTTCTTCGAAACTCCATTTGTTTAAATTTCTCATGTTGTCAAACAAATTGCCCCCGTTTTTCGGACTTACGATGGTCAGTTTTGAATAGTCTTTCCATTGATCAGGATAACCGATTTTTACTCTTGATTTACGCAATTTTTCAATCGCTCCAGCTTTGGTTGCTTTTGTCATCCAAGGCAAATTGTTGATTCTGTTTTCGAATGCTAAAAACACGTTTTTAATCATTTTTTCAGCTTTCGCTTTGGCTTCTGGCGGAAATTTTTTCTCAACATATAATTTTCCAAGTGCTTCGCCAAGCGCATTATTGATAGTTCCCAATGCACGTTCTTCACGAGGACGTTGTTGTTTTGCACCCGTTAAAGTAGTGCCATAAAATTCAAAATTAGCGGCTTCAATTTCGGTGGTTAAAAGTCCTGCGGCTCCACGCAACAAGTCCCAACGCATGTAGGCTTTCCAATCTTCGGGTTGGGTTTCGTTTAATATTTTTTCAAGGGCAATGTAATATTTTGGTTGCGAAACGATGACGGTGTCTAAAACAGGAAATCCCATGCCTTTGAAAAACAAATTCCAATCGAAAGAAGGAGTCAGTTTTTGAAGTTCGCTCACCGTCATTGGATTGTAGGTTTTACGGCGATCTCTTCTTTCCACACGGTCCAAACGTGGTTGCGCCATGGCGGTTTCAATGGCTAAAACTCGTTCGGCATTCTTTTGGGCAACTGCTGGTTTTTCGCCCAGAAAAGTAAACATTCTAGCCACGTGTTGCACATATTTTTCTCTTTTTTCTTTGCTGTCGGCTTCGTCAGAAATATAATAATCGCGGTCGGGAAGTCCGAGTCCGCCCAAACCAACATTCACAACATTTCTGTTGCTGTTTTTGGCATCTGTGCCCACGCCTGCACCCAAAAATCCAACTCCACCTTCGGGTTCCATTTCGATGATGAGTTTGTTGAGGTCTGCACGATTTTTAACAGTATTAATTTTTGTTAGATAAGGTTTCAGCGGTGCGATTCCTTTTTTGTTGCGCGCCACAGTGTCCATTAAAGATTGGAACAGCGCCACGGCTTTTCCTTGATCGGTTGTTGGGCCGTATTTAGGATTGTTGCTCGCTTCTTTCAGGATTTCGAGTGCGTCTTTGTCGGTGTTTTGTCTTAATTCGTCAAAACTTCCCCAGCGGGTTCTGTCGGCTGGAATTTCGGTTTTGTCGAGCCATTTTCCGTTGACGTATCTGAAAAAATCTTGACCTGGAGTAACATTCGTGTCCATGTAATCGAGGTTGATGCCCGGATTTTTTGGAGCGTTTTGTGCAGTTGCAATGGAAGGAAAAAATCCTAAAACCATCATTCCCAATGCAAAAGCACATTTTTTATGATTTGGATGCATGTTAAAAAATTTGAGTTATTGACAAATGTAAAGTCAATCGTTTTAAAAACAGGGTTAATACATGTTAAAAAAACACATACCTAAATTTGTTATGTATAAGAAACTTATGTATGTTTGCACTGTTTTGCGCCAGGGATAGAAGCGGCATCCCCCGATTTTTCATCGGGGATATAGCGGATAGCCCTCCCGATTTTTATCGGGATTGTGGTGGCGCCCAAAAAAATTGGATTATGAAAAACTCGCAATTGTATAAAGGAAGTTTGAACACGATTATTTTGAAGTTATTGTCGGAAAATGGCAAGATGTATGGTTATGAAATCACGCAAAGAGTGAAAGAAATCACGAAAGGCGAGTTGAACATCACGGAAGGCGCTTTGTATCCGGCGTTGCACAAAATGGAGGCCGAAGGATTGCTGGATGTGGAAGTGGAAAAAGTGGACGGACGTTTGCGCAAATACTACAAACTAACCGAAAAAGGCACAACAGAAACCGTGAATTTGATGGCAGAATTGGAGGATTTTGTGAGAAATATGGGGCATATTGTGAATTTGAAATTGAGTTATTGAGATGGAACTAACCGCCGAACAATTAGACTACATCGACAGGTTTTTGGAACAACAGAAACTTGATTTTTTAGATTTTAAATTAGAAGTCAAAGACCATTTGGCATGCGAAACCGAGGTTTTGATGCGAAAAGAAACTATGCCATTTGAGGAAGCTTTTGTTATTGTTTCCAAAAAATGGGATCGTGATTTGCAAGTCAAAAAATCATGGATTATTAGTAACGAAAGAACATTTCCAGCCATGGTTATTGCAAAAATAAGAACGAAAGTAATTGTGCATTACAGCACAGTTTTGTTGGTGGCTTTTGCTTTGATGTTTGTTTTGTCGCAGTATGATTTCACGCAGTTTGATTTGTTTAAATATGCAGTTGCGCTTTGTGGCGTAATTTATTTTTTATTGATGCGAATTGTAAAACAGCAAAAAATCAAAACAAGTTACCGATTTCATTTTGAGTATTTCTATTTGTCTATTTTGATGGTTTTTGCCTTTTTGTTTGTGGTAAAAATTTCGTTTGCGTACGCTGATTTTATTGGATTCATTGTTTTAGCCGATTTTCCTTTCGCTGTTTATAATTTTTACAAACACCAACAATTCATTAAAAAATACCATTTGATATGAAATTAACAGCCAATCAAATAATTTATATTGAAAGATATTTGTCTCGTTTTGAAATCAAGTTTTATGAGGTTTACATGGAAATTTTAGACCATTTGATTTTGAAAACGGAATCTATTCTGGAAAATAATTCAGAGATTTCTTTTGAAGAGGCTGTTGTTATGGCAAAGGAGGAAGAATTTGGAAAAAAAGGATTTGCTGATTTGATTCAAGCTAAAACGAAAGCTTTGAATAGAAATAATTCAAAAAAATTTAATGCACAGGTTAAAGCTTATTTTACTTTTCCCAAAGTAATATTAACAATGAGCAGTTTAGTGTTTTTTTATTTACTCATTTCGTTTTTTGAAAAACCAGAAAAGGCAGCTTTAGCAATTGTGTTGGTAATATTTATCATTGGAATAATTCAACTAATACCATTTTGGCAGTTTCGCAAAAAAAACACTTTTCATTTAATGGTTACAGATTCGCTATTTGGTTTTTATCAACTGACAACAATTGGTTATAACTTTACACTTGCACTAGTTCTATTAGGAAAAGAATCATTAGACTTTAATCATATAATCATCAAGTTAGTCCTTTCATTATTGATTGTTTTTAGTTTAATTTCCTTATTGATATTTATAAAAATCAGAAATAAAACCATCACCGAACTTCAAACCCAAATTTTTATTTAAGATGAAACTAACAACCCAAGACCTCCAATTTATTGACAACTATCTTACCAACAGTGGTGTTTTTTACGCCGACATTCGGATGGAAATGCTCGACCATGTAGCGAGTGCCGTTGAGAAAAAAATGGAAGCCGAAGATTTGATTTTTTACGATGCTTTTAAAGACTACATGGTAGAAAATAAGACAGAATTGATGAAGAATAATCACGAGGGAATTAGTTATAAAGACACAAAAACCTTCAAAGAAAGTGCTTTTTTTCTGTTAAAACCGGGGTCTTTGTTGAGTTTGCCTTTGGTTATGGCTTTAATTTATTTCCTAACGGATGTTGTGAATAAAGACGCTTTTCATAATTTTTATTTAGGATTTATTCTAGTCGTTGCTTTGATTTGGATCATCGGGATGTATGCACACAGAAAAATATATTTGAAAGGAAAACGATTTTTTGTAATTGAGCAATCTGGCATTTTGTTTTTCTTCATTTTTCAAATCATGCATCCATTGATTATCAATCAAAGATCGTTTGATGAACCGAATTTTTGGCTCTATGGTTTGTTTTTTTATTTCTTTTTAAACGCCATAGCTTTTCAGATTTATAATTTGAAACTGCATCAGAAAAAGCTCTTAAAAATGGTTTCCTAAATTTTAAGTTGAACAAAATTTTGTTTTTATGAACCTTCAAAATAAATCTACCGAAATGAAAATAAACGAAACGCAAACCGAGCGTTTGTATCGATTTACGCGTGAACATTTTGTGGAATATTACGACTTACAAACGGAACTAGTTGATCATTTGGCGCAAGGCATTGAAGCCCAATGGAAAGAAAATCCTGAGCTAGATTTTGAAGATGCTTTGCAGAAGGAATTCAAGAAGTTTGGAATTTTCGGATTTTCGGACGTGATTTCGGAAAGGCAGGCTGCGATGTCTAAAAGATACAACACTTTTATTTGGCATCATTTCAAGGAATATTTTGGCATTCCAAAAATCATTTTAACGATTTCGGCTATTTTTGGTTTGTTTGGTTTGATTTCGTTGGTTGATCAGCATAGAGAACTTATTTTTATTGGGTTGTTGGTTGTTTATGCGTTTTTCTATTTCTTTTTTTACAGGAAGAGAATGAAAAAAAATAAACCCACCAAAAAATGGATGATGGCAGAAATGATTTATAGTTTTGGTGCAGGTACTTCGATGATGCCTTTTTATTTTCAAGTGCCAGCCCAGATGATGATTCATGCGCCACAGGTTTTATACAATTCTTACTTTTTGTTTTTCTATTGTTTGGTCATGGTTTTGTTTCTTATCATCAACCACATCATGATTTATGTAATTCCGCAAAAAGCTGAGGTTTATTTAATGGAAACCTATCCTGAATATAAATTGGAACATGCGCTGTCATCTTAAAGGTTGCATCAAGAAATGAAGTTTTCGGCTCATTTTAAAACGAAATGCAGCTCAAAAGAGCCATTTTTTGAGCCGTATTTGATATATTTGTGAGCCGTAAATTTAAAATTACATGAAAAATCAAAAAATTGAAGCAATTATCAATGTTGTAAAAAGCCATAAAGAAATTGGTTCTCGTGAAATTTTCGAATTACTAAAGCCTTCTATTAGCAATGCTACTTTAAAAAGAATTTTATCTAAATTATTGCAAGAAGATTTCATTACAAAAGCGGGGCAAGGTAAATCAACCAAATATTCAATTTCATCTAATTACGAAATGATTCGTGCGGTTGACATTGATACTTATTTCAGTCGAGAAATTGACGAAAGGATTGTTAAGGAACAATATAATTTCAATTTGCCAAAATCTTTTGAAAATTTGAGTTTGTTTTCAAAATCTGAATTGACGGAACTAAATGCGCTGCAAGAAAAATTTAAAAGTAATATTTCGAAACTTTCTGAACTTGCATACAAAAAGGAATTAGAAAGGCTTGCTATTGATTTGAGTTGGAAATCGTCTCAAATTGAGGGAAATACCTATACGTTATTAGAAACGGAAAGACTATTAAAAGATAAGCAAACTGCCTCTGGGAAAACAAAAGAAGAGGCAATCATGCTTCTAAATCATAAAGAGGCAATAGATTTTATGATTGAAAATCCTGTTTATTTAAATCCTTTAACCATTTCAAAAATTGAAGACATCCACAGCATTTTAATCAAAGAATTAGGGGTTGATAAAAATATTAGAAAAAGTAGAGTGGGTATTTCGGGAACAAATTATCGTCCGTTAGACAATTCATTTCAAATCACAGAAGCACTTCGAGACTTTTGCGAATTAATCAATCATAAAAACAACATTTTTGAAAAAGCATTGTTAGTTTTACTAATGATCTCGTACATACAACCTTTTGAAGATGGCAACAAACGAACTGCAAGAATTGTGAGTAATGCCATTTTGATGTATCATTCTTTTTGTCCAATTTCATTTAGAACCGTTGATTCAATTGCTTATAAAAAAGCAATGCTTATTTTTTATGAACAAAACAACATTTCTTGTTTTAAAGAAATTTTTATAGATCAATTTAAATTTGCCGTAAACACTTATTTTTAGCATATACATTTTTAGATTGCACTTCTTACTCTAACTAAATTTCACTCGATGATTTGTAACAAATTGATTTTTTTTAAACTAACAACATAAACTCAACCAAACCAAATACATTATGATTAAACTTTTTCTATCTCTCGAATGGAAATCATTCACTCGCTCAGCCTCATTTGCTACTAATTTGGCTTTGAAGATTTTAATGGCTTTTGGTGTTTTATATTTCACTGTCATTTTTCTTTTCTTAGGCATCGGTTTGTATTTTCTTTTGGAAGAAGCAGGCTTCAATCCTCTAGAAACCGTCAATCAGTTTTTGATTTATTATTTGGTCATGGATTTGCTGATTCGGTATTTTTTTCAAAACACTCCCGTCATTAACATCCGACCGTTTTTGATGGTCAACATGAAAAAACAACGCATCGTTTCGTTTACGATCGGAAAAACCCTTTTGTCTTTCTTCAATTGGATTCATTTCTTTATTCTGATTCCGTTTACCATTGTCTTGATCAGTCAAAACCACGATATGGTAGGCACTTTAAGTTGGTTTGTTTCCATTGCCGCTCTGATTTATGCCAATAATTACATCAATATTTTGGTCGATAAAAAAGACAATGTTTTCTACGGCATCGCAGCTCTTTTTGTGGTTTTGGGAATTTTGCAATACAACGGTTTGTTTGACGTGTCGGTTTATACAAAACCTGTTTTTAACTTTTTCTATTCAAACGCATGGATTGCAATAGCACCGCTGTTGATTGTGGTTGCTTTACACAGATTTACGGCTCAATTTTTCTTAAAAAATCTGTATTTAGATGCAGGTTTGGCGCTCAAACAAGAAGTGGCCAAAACACAAGATTTGAGTTTTTTAGACCAATTTGGCACTTTAGGTACTTTTTTGAAAAACGACATCAAGTTGCTTTTACGCAATAAACGTTCTAAAACAACTTTGTTGATGAGTGGTATTTTTATTTTCTATGGCTTGTTGTTTTTTACACAAAGCATTGAGGTTTACGACGGTCCGATTTGGCGAATTTTTGCGGGAATTTTTGTTTCAGGCGGATTCTTACTCACTTTCGGTCAATTCGTACCGAGTTGGGACAGTGCTTATTATCCATTAATGATGAGTCAAAACATTCAATACCGAGAATATTTGAATTCAAAATGGTGGTTGATGGTCATCGGCACAGCGGCATCAACAGTGATTGCTTCATTCTATCTTTATTTTGGTTGGGAAGCCTATATGGCTATTGTGGTTGGCGCCATTTTTAATATGGGAGTCAATTCGCATTTGGTTTTGTGGGCAGGTGCTTACGTAAAAACCCCCATTGATTTAACAACAAGCAAACAAGCTTTCGGCGATAAGAAAGCTTTCAATATCAAAACCATGTTGATTTCTTTGCCAAAACTAGCTCTTCCGATGATTATATACGCCATCGGTCATTACAGCCATAGTCCAGAATTGGGCTTCGGATTGGTTGCTTTGGCAGGTGTTTGCGGATTTGCTTTCAAGAATAAAGTTTTCAAAATCATCGAATCGGTTTACAAATCCGAAAAATACGACACACTTGCTGCTTACAAACAAAAAAGTTAATTCAAACAATATTTAAAAACATTCAAAAAATGATACAAGTAGAACATCTTTCAAAAACATACAACGGCACGACCGTTTTGAACATAGAAAATTTAGAAATTCCAAAAGGACAAAGTTTTGGTTTGGTTGGAAATAACGGTGCTGGCAAAACCACTTTTTTCAGTTTGCTACTCGATTTGATTCAACCTTCCACTGGTTTTATCACTTCAAACAACGTCAAAATTAGCGAAAGCGAAGCTTGGAAACCTTTCACGGCGGCGTTCATCGATGAGAGCTTTTTGATTGGATATCTCACTCCCGAAGAATATTTTTATTTCGTTGGCGAATTGCGCGGTTGGAACAAAGCCACTGTTGATGCTTTTTTAGAAAATTACAACGATTTTTTCAATGGTGAAATTCTTAATAACAAAAAATACCTTCGAGATTTATCCAAAGGAAATTCCAAAAAAGTGGGTATTGTTGCTGCTTTGATTGGCAATCCAGAAGTGGTGATTTTAGACGAACCTTTCGCAAATTTAGATCCAACCACACAAATTCGTTTGAAAAAAATCATCAAACAATTGGCGGAAGACCCTAACGTTACAGTTTTGGTTTCGAGTCATGATTTACAGCATACAGTTGAGGTTTCCAATAGAATTGTGGCTTTAGAAAAAGGACAGATTGTGAAAGACATTCAAACATCGCCAGAAACACTCAAAGAACTAGAAGATTTCTTTGCAGCTTAATTTTCAATAAGTTCAAAAAGCAACCCATAATCTAAAAAGTTATGGGTTTTTTTAATCATCAGTCATTTTGCAATATTTTTTCGACTTTACAAAAAGAAATGTATTTTTACCCGTTCAATATACTATTTACGCTAAAATTTAGTTTTTAGGCTTAAACCCTTTTTGTTTTGAAAAAAGAATTATTTCCTTTTATAGTGCTATTTGGCTCCATCCTGCTGATTTTGGGTTGTTCCACGAAGAAAGATCGGTTTTTAAATCGAAATTTTCAAGCGTTGAACACCAAATACAACGTGCTTTACAATGGAAATGTCGCTTTAGAGGAAGGTGTCGCAGAATTAAGATTGACTTACGTAGATAATTTTTGGGAAACTTTGCCTATTGAACGTTTGGCAATCGACAAAGACAAGCCAAAAGACACAAAAGCCATCAAAGAAGGCGAAGGTGTAAAAAACCCAAAATTTGACAGAGCTGAGGAAAAAGCCATCAAAGCTATACAGAAAAGATCGATGGACATTGGCGGAAAAGAAGTCAATTCTCAAATTGATGAAGCCTATTTATTGCTTGGAAAAGCACGCTACTACGAACAAAGATTTGTGCCCGCCACCGAAGCTTTCAATTATATTCTTTATAAAAATCCAGACAGCGATAAAATTTACGAAGCTAAAATTTGGAAAGAAAAAACCAATATGCGTTTGGAAAACAACGAGATAGCGATACAAAATCTAAACAAACTACTTTCCGAAATCGAATTTAAAGACCAGATTTTTGCAGATACGCATGCAGCACTTTCGCAAGCTTATTTGAATACCAACCAAAAAAACGAAGCCCTTGAATCTTTGAAATTAGCTCTTAGTTTTACCAAATTCAAGGAAGAAAAAGCGCGTTACAGATTTATTATCGGTCAGATTTACGATCAATTAAAAATGAAAGACAGTGCCGCAAGATATTTTCAGGAAGTCATCAAAATGAACCGAAAATCGCCTAGAATTTATCTCATGCATGCGCACAGTGCTTTGGCGGGACACATCAATCCTGCAAAAGACGACACGCTTGTTTTTTTAGAAAATTTCAACAAATTGATTGTAAATAGAGAGAATCGTCCGTTTTTGGATGTGCTTTATCATCGACTCGGTTTGTTTTATGATGGTCAAGGTAAAGACAATGATGCCGTGGCAAACTACAATAAATCTTTGCGAAATCCTTCGAAAGATGTTTATATGAAAGCCTCGAATTATAGAAACATTGCTGAGATTAATTTCTATAATGCGGTTTATAAAACGGCGGGTTTGTATTATGACAGCACCCTGATTCATTTGATTCCTCGAACAAGAGAACACCGTTTGATCAAGAAAAAAAGAGACAATCTTGAAGACGTTATTAAATATGAAGCTATTGCCAATGCAAATGATAGCATCATCAGAATTTTAAAAATGTCTGAACCCGAAAGAAATGCCTTTTTTCAAAAATATATCGATGATTTGATTGCTAAAAAAGCACTAGAAGTTGAAAAAGAAGCCAAATACAAAGCCGAAAATCCAGACGCTTTGGCGGTAAGTGATGATAAAATGACGGTGTCAAAAAAAGACAGTCCAACGATGGCTGCCAAAAAAGCCCAAATGTCGGGCCCAGCAGATTTTGGCATGGACGATATAATGGACGATGCGCCGAAAGGCAGCAGCACTTTTTATTTTTATAATGCCCAAACGGTCAGTTTTGGTAAAATAGAATTCGAAAAAACTTGGGGCAAAAGAAGTTTGAAAGATAATTGGCGTTTTTCATCCATGCCTTCAAAAATCACTTTTGGCGACGAAGCAAATGAAGAAGAAGAGCTGTCGGATGCAGATCAAGAAATGCTTGAAGATAAAACTGTCGATAAAGAAAAGCCAACCGATGTCCGACATACGTTGCCTTTTTATTTAGATCAATTGCCAAAGACCAAAGTGGAAGTGGATTCGATTAAAAAAGAAAGAAATTTTGCTTACTATCAATTGGGAACGATTTATTTCGAAAAATTCAAAGAATATAATTTAGCTTCTGATAAACTCGAAAATTTATTAATCAGCCAGCCAGAAGAGCGATTGGTGTTGCCTTCGATGTATAATTTATATAAAATTTACAGTCTTCAAAACAACCCAAGAGCCGATTTTTACAAGAATAAAATTACCGCCGAACATCCCAATTCCAGATATGCACAAATCATCAATAACCCTGATTTGAAGAATTATTTGACCGAAAACGATCCGATTTCGATTTATAAAAAATTATATAAGGAATATGAAAAAGGCGACGATTATTCGCTTTTATTAGTAAAACTTGAGGAAGTGATTTTCAATTTTAACGGTGAAGACATCGTGCCAAAACTTGAGATGCTCAAAGCAAGTACCATCGGAAAACTTAGAGGTTTAGACAGCTACGTCGAGGCTTTAAATGAAGTTGCGTTGAATTATCCGAACAATTCCGAAGGAAAAGATGCCGAAGAGCTTCTGAAAACGCAAGTGCCAAAATTAGAAGCTTTAAATTTTGGAGGACAGGCAGCTTCGGGTTGGAAATTGATTTGGAATCCGAAACAAATTGAACCAGCTAAAATGGAAAAAATCATTCCAAAATTGCAAGCTTTTGTAGATTCTGGAATCAACAAAAAACTGAAACTTTCTTTTGATAAGTATAAAGAAGACAACGATTTAATCGTAATACATGGTATTCAAAACCAAGAACAATTGGAAGAATACACGCTTATTTTAAGAGATTATAAAGATTATTTACTTGAAGATAATTACCTCATCATTTCTACAGAAGATTATGAAGTAGCGCAAATCAAGAAAAATTTAAACAAATATTCTAATAAAGCTTTAAAACCTTAACCATGTTTAATAAAGACACAAAATATACAGAAAACCTCGGGAAAACCAACAGAATCGTTGAAGGCACAAAAATCCAAGGCAATATCGAATCAACAGCCGATTTCAGATTAGATGGGCAATTAATTGGAAATTTTACTTCAAGCGGCAAACTCGTTTTAGGTCCAGCAGGAGTCATTATCGGCGATGTGATTTGTAAAAATGCCGATGTAGAAGGCGTTATTACTGGCAAAGTTCATGTGCAAGAGTTGCTTTCAATCAAAGCCTCCGCAAAAATTAATGGCGAAGTGAAAACAGCCAAATTAGCCATCGAACCTGGTGCAGAGTTTAATGCCACTTGCACAATGGGTTCGCCAAAGAACGTATTCCAAAGTGAAGAAAAAAAATAACAATAAATGGTTGGTGTTTCTCAATTTGCCTATTCAAATGGGAGTCATCATTGGCAGCTTTGTTTATTTTGGCATTTGGCTCGATAAAACCTATCATTTTGAAAATCTGTTTTTGATTATTTTCTCGCTTCTTGGTGTTTTTCTGGCACTTTATCAAGTGATAAAAACTTTAAAAAGCCTCAATAAAGAAGAAGAATAATTATCAATCCATCAATCAATGAAAAAAGAATTCATCAAATTAACCTTGCAGTTGGTTGCGCTCACACTTATTCTATTTGGCGTGCAATGGTTTTTGACGGATCATTTCATGCAAAAAACAGTCTTTTACTTCTCATCTGAAAAAATCTATTTGTTCCATTTTTTTACCACTTTTATCATTGTTGCAACACTTTTATTGATCAAAAAAATAATGCCCGACAAAGTAGGTTTTACTTTTATGGGTTTTAGTATTTTAAAAATGGGTGCGTCTCTATTTTTTCTTTTCCCACTCTCAACAATCGCTTCTTTTGATCCAATTCCTGATGTATTGGCGTTTTTTATTCCCTATTTTGTCTTTCTTTTTTATGAAACTTTCTATCTAGTTTCCCTTCTCAACAAAGATTTATTGAAGAATACGCAATAAGAATACGGATTCACTACTATTTTTTAAAAATTAAGTAGATATGTTTTCATATTTTAATTAAAGATGTACCTTTGCGCAAAATTTAAAAGACCTATAATCTTACTGAACGGCAATATGAAAATTCCAACTTTTTTCACACGATTATTTCTCATTTTATTGGTTGCTACTTCATAAAATTTTTCTTTTGCTGGTGGCGGACACGAAGAAGGTAAAGAATTTAATGCCACAGACTTAATCAATTCTCACATCGGCGACTCGCATGAGTTTCATATCGCAGATTGGAATGGTCATGCCATTTCGATGCCGTTACCAATTATTTTGTGGACAAACAATGGTTTAACCGTGTTTTCGTCTTCACAATTCCATCACGATAATACGGGCGAACATGTTGTTTCTGTAAATGGTCAAGAATTCGTTAGACATAAAGAAGTAATTTATTATGCTGATAAATTCAAATCTTTTACCTCAGAAGAAGAAAAAAGTGCATTCAATTTCGAAGCAAGACCTTTAGATTTTTCAATCACAAAATTGGTTTTTTCGATGTTGTTGTCTGTCATCGTTTTGTTTTTACTTTTCACTGCTGTGGCAAAGTCTTACAACAAAAACAAAATGGCACCTAAAGGATTGGCAGGATTTTTAGAACCATTGGTTTTATTCGTTAGAGACGATATTGCGATTCCAAACATTGGTAAAAAGAACTATGCGAAGTTCATGCCTTATTTATTGACAGTTTTCTTTTTTATCTGGATCAATAACTTATTTGGCTTGATTCCATTCTTTCCTTTTAGCTCGAATTTAACTGGAAATATTTATTTCACTTTCGTTCTGGCATTCATCACTTTCTTGATTACAACTTTAAGCGCAAATAAATACTACTGGGGACATATCTTGACGCCGCCAGTACCAAAAGCACTTTATCCTATCATGATTCCTGTTGAAATCATCGGGATGTTCACCAAGCCTTTCGCCTTGATGATTCGTTTGTTTGCCAACATCACCGCTGGTCACATCATTATTTTGAGTTTAATTTCATTGATTTATATCTTCAAAACACCCGCTATTTCACCCGTTTCAGGAGCATTCGTATTGTTCATGAGCGTTTTAGAAATGCTGGTTGCTGCTTTGCAAGCGTATGTTTTCACATTGCTTTCAGCTTTGTTCATCGGACAAGCAGTTGAAGAGCACGATCATCATTAATTTGAGTTTTAATTATTATTAACTATATAAATTTTTTATTATGGTATTAGCTGGAATCGGAGCTGGATTAGCTGTAATCGGAGCTGGAATCGGAATTGGTAAAATTGGTGGTTCGGCAATGGACGCTATGGCAAGACAGCCAGAAGCTGCTTCAAAAATCCAAACTGCAATGATTATCGCTGCTGCATTGATCGAAGGTGTTGCACTTTTCGCAGTGGTAGTTGCTTTAATCGCTAAGTAATGAATCTTAAAACATCTCATAACGGTTGGTTGTGAGATGTTTTTTAAAACAAACAAAAATCTAATTTATATATTATGAATTTTACATCACCCGAAAGTTTAGTTTTTTGGACAACCTTAATCTTTTTTGTGTTCTTTTTATTGATGAAAAAATTTGCTTGGAAACCTATTCTTGGCGCTGTAAAATCAAGAGAAGAATCAATCAATCAAGCTTTGGCTGCAGCTGAAAATGCAAAAAAAGACATTCAAAACTTGAAAGCGGACAATGAAAAATTATTGGCTGAAGCACGTGCAGAACGCGATATGATGATGAAAGAAGCAAGAGAAATCAAAGACAAAATGATTTCTGACGCTAAAAATGAAGCACAAATGCAAGGCGAAAAAATGATTCAACAAGCGAAAGCTGCCATTGAAACAGAAAAAAATGCAGCCATGAGCGAAATGAAAAACCAAGTTTCTACTTTATCTTTAGACATTGCTGAAAAATTGTTGAAAGCACAATTGGCGGACAAAAATTCGCAAACTGCGCTTGTTGAAAGAATGCTAGAGGAAGTAAAATTAAACTAACATAAAATTATGTCAAGAGCAGCCATTCGCTATGCAAAAGCGATTTTCGAAATTGCCGAATCCAAAGGAACTGCATCTGCGGTACTTTCGGATATGCTTCACATAAAAAAAACAGTTGAAGAGAATCAAGAATTGGCCGATTTCCTGAACAGTCCAACCATCAAAGGCGATGTGAAATGGAATGTTTTGAAAGAAGTTTTTAAAGACGTTCAGCCGCAAACTGCTGGTCTTTTTCAATTGATTATGGTTAATAAAAGATTCGAAATTTTGTCAGAAATCACCGTTTCTTATCAATCTTTATTCAATATTGCCAATAATAACGAACTAGCGATTGTTACCACAGCCATTCCGATGGATGCCGCTTTGGAACAACAAGTTTTGGCCAAAATCAAAACATTTTCAGCTAAAAATATTACCATTGAAAATCATGTAGATCCTTCTATCATTGGGGGTTTTGTAATTCGAATGGGCGACAAACAATTTAATGCTTCCTTAGCAAACAAATTACAAGAATTAAAAAGAGCGTTTAGTAATTAATTTCCATTAAAGATATACAAAAATGGCAGAAATTAAACCTGCTGAGATTTCAGCAATTTTAAAACAACAATTAGCAAGCTTTGATTCTGGAGCTTCGTTGGAAGAAGTAGGAACAGTACTTCAAGTAGGAGATGGTATTGCACGTGTTTACGGCTTATCGAATGTACAATATGGTGAGTTGGTTCAGTTCGAAAACGGATTGGAAGCCATTGTATTGAACTTGGAAGTGGACAACGTGGGTATCGTATTATTAGGACCTTCAACTGGAATTAAAGAAGGTTCGATCGTAAAAAGAACCCAAAGAATTGCTTCGTTGAAAGTAGGTGAGCAAATTGTTGGAAGAGTTGTGAATACGCTTGGCGAACCTATTGATGGAAAAGGACCTATTGGTGGCGAATTGTATGAAATGCCATTGGAGCGTAAAGCGCCAGGAGTAGTTTTTCGTCAGCCTGTAACCGAACCAATGCAAACAGGGATTAAATCAATCGATGCGATGATTCCTGTAGGAAGAGGTCAAAGAGAATTAGTAATTGGTGACCGTCAAACTGGAAAAACTACAGTTTGTATCGATACAATTTTAAATCAAAAAGAATTCTACGATGCTGGAAAACCTGTTTTTTGTATCTACGTTGCAGTGGGTCAAAAAGCATCAACAGTAGCTGGAATTGCAAAAACTTTAGAAGATAAAGGCGCCATGGCTTATACAGTGATTGTTGCTGCCAATGCTTCAGATCCTGCGCCGATGCAAGTTTATGCTCCATTTGCAGGTGCTGCAATTGGCGAATATTTCAGAGATTCAGGACGTCCAGCTTTGATTGTTTATGATGATTTATCTAAACAAGCTGTTGCTTACCGTGAAGTTTCTTTGTTGTTAAGAAGACCACCAGGTCGTGAGGCTTATCCTGGAGACGTTTTCTATCTTCACTCAAGATTGTTAGAAAGAGCTGCTAAAATTATTGCAGATGACGATATTGCAAAAAACATGAACGATTTACCAGAATCGTTGAAACCGATTGTAAAAGGAGGTGGTTCATTAACTGCTTTGCCAATCATTGAAACACAAGCGGGTGACGTTTCTGCTTACATTCCAACGAACGTAATTTCGATTACAGACGGTCAGATTTTCTTAGACGGTGATTTGTTCAACTCTGGGGTTCGTCCTGCCATCAACGTAGGTATTTCTGTATCTCGTGTGGGTGGTAATGCGCAAATCAAATCGATGAAAAAAGTGGCGGGAACTTTAAAATTAGACCAAGCACAATTCCGTGAATTGGAGGCTTTCGCAAAATTCGGTTCAGATTTGGATGCGGTTACTTTAAACGTAATTGAAAAAGGAAAACGCAACGTAGAGATTTTGAAACAATCTGTAAACGATCCTTACAAAGTAGAAGACCAAATCGCAATTATTTATGCTGGAACGAAAAACCTTTTGCGTAATGTTCCTGTAAATAAAGTGAAAGAATTCGAAAAAGATTACATCGAATATTTGAACAACAAACACAAAGACACGCTGCAAGCATTAAAAGCGGGTAAATTTACCGACGAGCTTACTGATGTTTTAGAAAAAGCGGTGAAAGAAGTTGCTGCAAAGTATAACTAAAAAAACATAAAACGAGCACTGCTTCGACAGTAAGTAGTGCTGGTTTTTTCATTCAATTTTCATCATAAAATGGCCAATTTAAAAGAAATACGTAACAGGATTGTTTCCATACAATCTACCATGCAAATCACTTCTGCAATGAAAATGGTTTCTGCGGCTAAGTTAAAAAAAGCGCAAGATGCCATCACAGCGATGCGTCCTTATGCAGAAAAACTTACAGAACTTCTTCAAAGTTTGAGTGCTTCAATGGAAGGCGAAGTGGGTGGAGATTTCACAGCACAGCGAGAAGTGAACAACGTATTAATTGTTGCAATTACTTCAAACAGAGGCTTGTGTGGCGCATTCAACACGAATGTTATCAAACAAGTGAAGTTGATTTCTGAGCAATACAAAGGAAAAAACGTACATGTGCTTGCTATTGGTAAAAAAGGAAACGATGTTTTGAAAAAATCATTGACAGTTACTTATAATCACAGCAGTGTTTACGATCATTTAACTTTTGACAATGTGGCTCAAATTTCAGATGAATTAACACAGTTGTTTTTAACTGGCAAATACGATAAGATTGAAATTGTTTACAATCACTTTAAAAATGCAGCGACGCAAATTGTAAAAACAGAACAATTTTTACCATTAAAGCCGATTGAAAGTCAATTAGATACAGTTGCTACTGATTATATTTTTGAACCATCAAAAGAAGAAATTGTACTTACTTTGATACCAAAATCTTTAAAAATGCAATTGTATAAATCAGTGCGTGATTCATTTGCATCAGAACACGGTGCTCGTATGACAGCGATGCACAAAGCAACGGACAACGCAACCGAATTAAGAAATCAATTGAAATTAACCTACAACAAAGCGCGTCAAGCGGCAATTACTGGAGAAATCTTAGAAATTGTGGGTGGTGCGGAAGCATTGAATAGTTAACAATTTTTATAAATTCATTTTAAAACCCGATTCGCTCGGGTTTTTTTATTCTTACAATTTTCGTGAAAAGCTAAATTCAAATAAAACAAGGTTATAAACAATTTAAAAACCTTAATTTTGTTTTGTTTACAAATTTAAGTTGATCATGGAAAGTGCCATTACAAACATCAAACAACTCGATTTAAAAGGAAATTATACCTATTCCGACTATTTGCTTTGGCAATTCAAAGAACGTGTTGAATTGATCAAGGGAAAAATTTTTAAGATGAGTCCTGCGCCGGGAAGTTTTCATCAGGAAGTTTCAGGAAACATTTATTTTATTTTAAGGAAATTCATAAAAAATTCTAATTGTAAATTATTTGCAGCACCTTTCGATGTCCGGTTGATAAATTTCAAAGAAAGCACCGCCGACCATCAAATTACCACGGTGGTTCAACCCGATTTATGTGTGATTTGCGATACCCAAAAAATTGATGAAAGAGGCTGTTTGGGAGCTCCCGATTTGATTATTGAAATCCTTTCGCCCGGCAATTCTAAAAAAGAAATGGACATAAAGTTCGATTTGTACGAAGAAAACGGGGTTTCGGAATATTGGATGGTCAATCCGGCTGAAAAAACAATCGCCATTTTTGTATTGCAAAACGGTAAATACAGCGGCATCAAACCCATCATTGAAGACAGTACACTCGAAAGTCCTACATTTCCAGAATTAAAATTTAAGGTTAAAAAGATTTTTGAGCGATAAAATAAAGTGAGTAGAATCCATCTATTTTCTTTGAATAAGGTTTATTAAAAAAGATTGTTTGTTGTTTTCGCACCACTAGTTTTTTTGCGATGACAACTTGATTGCAAAATGCAAATCATTAAATTAGCAATGATTTAGCTTATGATGGTTGTGGCTAAATTGATTTTGTTGATAGATTCCTTTCAATTTGTTATCCACAACGAGGGAAGTTCGTGAACTAAATAGAGACCAGTATGGTTTTCATAAAGTTTATAATTTAGCTTATTCTGTGCGTTTATTTTATTGAAACTGATTGTGACATCGTAAAACATATCTTCGAAGGTCACAAAGAAAAAATCTACGTCGAAAGCGAATTTGGGGTAGGTTCGGAATTTTCGTTCACACTCGAAAAAGCAGTGATTTGATTTCTGATTGAATTGGCTGACTGCTAAATTCTTTATTTCACAATTTCAAAACCATTATTGTTGAGCATTGGATCAATAAAATGCCAATACACTTTTTCATATATCATGACTGTTTTTTGTCTTCCTTTTTGAGAATTTATTTAGCGATATATGTCCATTTTAAAAATCTCAGCTTCGGTTGTGAGCTAAAGTTACATAGAAATTTGACAATTGTGTTTTGTGTTTCGGCAACTTTTTATAGCATCTTGTTGGTTGTGACTCGTGTTATGCGTTCTTTTTAGTCCAATGTTTTGGAAGTCCGATCTTTTTCAACATTTCGTTCGCTTTTTCAAGTTTTTCTGGAAATAATACTTTTTCATCAAACTTGTTTAGCGATTTATCAATTGTTACAATTGGAATTTTTCTTTTTTTTAATTCACTTACTACTTTCATTTTCTTAATAATTTATAGAATGTATTTATTTTCTTCTAACCAAAAAACCATCATATTCAAAATCTGATTTAAAAGTTTCCCAGTCTTCATCTATTTCGCCAAGAATTTCAAAATCTTCTGTCACTTCAACTAAAAATTTTGAAATTCCCATTCTGTAAAGTCTTGTTCTTGCTTTTGTGCTTCCTGTTGCATAAATCCACACATCGGGATACTTATCTGTAAAAGCATAAACAGTAGAAACTACGGTTGCTAAGACTTTTTCACTAACGCCGTTATTTGAAATGACTTTGTCATCAATTTCCCCTGTTTTAAGGTCTTTGTCTCCAAAAGCAAGATTATATAAGCCTTTCAAGTTTGTCGGTTGATATTTAACAATTTTATGAATCAAACCATTCTTACCTTCGCTTACGAACTCGAAAGTCATCATTTTGTCACTCGATGCTAACGGATACTTTGGTAATTTCATCAATTTTTTAAAATTGGAATTTCAAAATTAAATTTATAAAATAAGATTGGAACTTGCTTAAATCGACAGTTTTTATATTGGGCAATAATAACTCATTCCTGTAACTAATAAAATCAAGCTTTACAATCCTCTCTTTTTGAAGTTGCAATCATTCAAGTGATTGAAATCTAGAATTTATCAAAAGAAAATTTATTTGACTTTTAAAGATTGTACGACAATACTTTCTAATGAAGCTAAAAAATGATATTTATGCTACTATAAACAATCAGTGGTCGGTTTTTCGTAAAAATGGAACTTCAAGAAAAAATAAAAAAAACCATAAAATCTACGTCGAAAGCGAATTTGGGGTAGGTTCGGAATTTTCGTTCACACTCGAAAAAGCAATGATTTGATGATCAATTGCTTTTGATTCTGGCTTAAAGACGTCAAAAAGCGTGCTTAAAGCAATTTCATTGTCTTGAAAATGTAACCCAGCATATAAATTGATTTCTAAAATCATCTTGTCAAAATCAAATTTATCTTGCTTGCAATAAGGAACCATGCCGTTCTTTTTTAGTCTTTTGGCCAAATATTCTTGTTCGAATTGTCCGGGAGTTGGAATGAAAAATGCTTTCTTGTTTAGTTTAGCCAAATCCATAATGGTTGTGTAGCCCGAACGACTCAAAACATACCGACTTTCGTTCAATGCTTTTTCAATTTCATTGGCGGTCATGAAGTTGTAAAACGTCACTTTTCCTTCTGTCCAAATTTTTTGTTCTGCTTCAATCACTCCTTTTACAAACAAAACTTTGCCATAACATTTTTCCATGCTTGGAATTAGTTTCATTTCCAACATCGTGCGTTGTGGTTCGGGTCCAGAAAGCAAAACCATCAATTCGTATTCAATCGGAATATTTAATTTTTTGATTCTACTGATAGGTCCGATATATTTCACTTTAAAATCAGGCTGTTCCAAATGCCCGAGTTTGCCCGTGAGATTTACAGCTCCCGCCACATCGGGCACCCAACATTCTGTGTATTTCTTGATGATTCTTTGGTGCATTTTGCTTGTAATCCAGCTGGTTTTTCCACTCAATACATTCAATTGATGCGTGATGAAAACTGAAGGCACTTTTCTAGAATACACTCCCAAACGATTGTCGGAAATGATCCCTTTTAAATCATGTTCCTTAATCAACTTTTTTACCTGCTTTTTTTCGCTAATGATGGCACTGATCATTTTAGGGCTGTTTTTAATGATTTTCCACTTAAAATATTGCTCTTTTTTGGCATATTCAATGGAATAAGATGGTAATTCAATACTCGTTAGTTGTGGAAATTCTTTTTGTAAGATTTTCAAAGCCACGCCATCGGAGGCAATGATGGGCTCAAAATTATTTTCAATCAACGATTGGATGATGGGAATGCATCTTGTGGCATGTCCGAGTCCCCAATTTAAGGGTGCAACAAGAATTTTGGCAGGCGAGTTCATGCGGTATAGTTTAGGTTGCAAAGAAAGCATAATTGATGAACAAACATATTTCCTTACTTTTACCAAAAAATTAAATCTTAGCTTTGTGAGTGGTAAAAATAAATTACGTCGTTTTAAAGAAAATGAAACTTTCGAAAACGTGTTTCAGCCTTCAAGAGAGGAAATTGTGGAAGGTAAATTTGCTTTAAAAGGAAAATGGAATAAGGATTTCTTCAAAAATCAACATCCAATTGTGCTTGAATTAGGCTGCGGAAAAGGCGAATATACCGTTGGATTGTCAGAATTATTTCCCGAAAAAAACTTTATCGGCATCGATATTAAAGGAGCTCGTTTTTGGCGTGGTGCCAAAACAGCCATCGAAAACAATCAAAACAATGTGGCATTTCTACGCACACAAATTGAATTGATTGACTTATGTTTTGAAGCAGGCGAAGTGTCTGAAATTTGGATTACGTTTCCAGACCCACAAATCAAATACAAACGCACGAAACATCGATTGACGAATGCTGAGTTTTTGGATAAATACAAAAAAATCATGCAACCCAATGGCATTGTCAACTTGAAAACCGACAGCGAATTCATGCATGGCTACACCCTCGGATTGTTGCACGGCGCAGGCCACGAAGTGATTTATGCCAACCATCATATTTACAAGCATGAAGGCGCACCGAACGAAGTAACTTCCATTCAAACTTTTTACGAAAAACAGTATTTGGAAAGACAAAAACCTATTACATTTGTTCGATTTAGAATCAAATAGGAAAATATATTACTGAAAATCAATCTCATATTCAAATCATGAGTCTAGGAACATCTTTTATTTTTGGTTTTATTGCTGCTTTCATCGGCACGAGTTTACCTGGACTGATTAATATGACAGCGGTAAAAATTAACCAGCAAAACGGGATGATCAGGGCCATTTGGTTTTCGGGTGGGGCCACTTTTATAATATTTTTTCAAACCTTAGTTGCAGTCTTGTTTGCCAAATTTCTAAACCAACGTTCGGATATTTCGCATCTTTTGCAGGAAATAGGCTTTGTTTTATTTCTTATGCTCACTTTTGTGTTTTTTTGGCTCGAATTCAAGAAAAATAAAAAAATAATTAAGATCAAAGAACCTATCAAACTGCGTTCAAAATCGAGTCGGTTTTTCTTAGGTGCACTGGTTTCTGTTCTTAATCTTTTTCCGATTCCTTATTATGTTTTTGTGAGTGTTTCCTTGGCTTCTTACGATTATTTTTCTTTTGGCGTTTCAGATATTTACGCTTTTGCATTTGGAACAGCTGTAGCCGCATTTTTGGTTTTTTATGGCTACATTGTTGCTTTTTATAAATTTGAAAAAAAAACTGAATTTCGTTTCCAAAAACATCAATATCATCATTGGAAGTATTACGGCTTTGGTAGCAATTATTAGTCTTGTTAACATCCTCAAAGCACAATAATGAGCAACGATTCTTTTTTTGAACGCGTTTATGAAGTAGTCCGACAAATTCCTTACGGAAAAGTGACCTCTTATGGTGCCATTGCGAAAGCACTCGGAAGCGCAAAATCGGCGCGGATGGTGGGATGGGCCATGAATGCATCGCACAATCATGAAGACGTTCCGGCGCATCGGGTGGTAAACAGAACAGGACTTTTAACAGGCAAACATCATTTTCAAGGCACCAACTTAATGCAACAATTGCTAGAAAATGAAGGTGTTGAAATTGTCAATAACCAAATTGTGAATTTTGAAGCAGTGTTTTGGCAACCAAAAATGCACGACAACGCTGAACTTTAAGCCTTGTTGAATGACTTTTTTCTGTGCACATTCTTTGGAATTGTTACTTTTGCCAAAAACAATTCAAAATGTCGTCATTTTATAAATTATCCATCAAAGATATTCGTAGAGAAACTCCATCCGCAGTTTCGATTTCATTTCATATTTCTCCAGAGTTGATGCCTTTCTATCAATTCAAATCAGGTCAGTATGTTACTTTAAAACTTACTTTAGACGGACAAGAAATCCGCCGTGCTTATTCAATTAGCTCATCGCCCGAAAGTGGCGAATTGCGTGTTGCTGTGAAAGCTGTAAAACACGGATTGTTTTCAAATTTTGCCAATAAAGAACTCAAAGTGGGTCAAGTGCTAGAAGTTGGCATACCCGAAGGAAAATTTGGCATCGACATACATCCCGAAAAACAACGCAACCTGATGGCATTTGCAGCAGGAAGCGGCATCACGCCCATTTTTTCAATTCTACAAGACGTTCTAAATCAAGAACCTAAAAGCAGTTTTGTGTTGGTTTATGGCAATAAAACTCCCGAAGAAACTATTTTTTATGATGCTTTAAATGAGTTGCAGAAAAAATATTTGGGTCGTTTTTTTGTACATTATGTTTTTAGTCAAACCAAAGTGGAGGGCGAACAATTTGGGCGCATTGAAAAACCAATTGTAAATTATTTTACCAAAAACAAACACAAGGAAATCGAGTTTTCTAAATATTTACTTTGCGGTCCTGAACCGATGATTAATGCAGTGAGCAACACTCTAAAAGAGCAAAACGTAGCCGAAAAGGACATCAAGTTTGAATTGTTTACCACTTCGTCCGACACAAAAGATATTGCACAAAAAGCGGGTCATTCTAAAGTAACGATTTTGTTAGATGGCGATGAAACTACTTTCGAAATGTCTGAAAAGCAAACCATTTTGGAAGCAGCCCTAAAACACGGATTGGACGCACCCTATTCTTGTCAAGGTGGTATTTGCAGTAGCTGCTTGGGAAGAGTAACGCAAGGAAGTGCCGAAATGAAGAAAAATTCGATTTTGACCGATGGCGAAATTGCAGAAGGATTGGTTTTAACTTGCCAAGCGCACGCCACTTCGGAAACGATTTTTGTGGATTATGATGATGTTTAAATCGGAGGTTCGTTTCTGTTTTGATTTACTTTGATCTTGAATAAAACTTTTATTTAATGAAAAACAAACTAGAAATATTTAAAAAAGCGCAAGAACTTTTGGACGAACCAGAAGTGCAAGCGCTTTTGGAATATTGCGAAAGTTTGGAAGATGCGTTAGTAGATTTAAAATTTGAAAAAGCCAACAACAAAGAACTGATCATGCTCGATATGCTTCGCGAAGTAGTGAAAGGTTGCAGAGCGATGGAAAAAGAACAATTGGAGCACGAGCGTTTTGGCTTTGAAGCTCCCCATTATGCCGAATCTATTTCAAACTTAAAATCATATATTTTGGAGGTTTGCAGAATCAATAAAATTTACTTGTAACCAAAAAACTACCGCCAAAAACGGTGTCGAAAAGTTAACCTTCCAACAACGACTGAACGCTTGACACAATTTTCGCCGGGGCGATGCTTCGCATAGCGTTTTCATAGTTTGCCACTTTTTTGTTGCCATAAATAGAGGTGGGCAATCCCGGAAATTGATTTCTATCAGGGATGAGGCTGTTTTCTATAGGTTGATGAAACGGCACAAAACCTGCATAAGGATGCGTTGCGCCCCAAATTGTGAGAACTTTCACTCCTAACATGGCAGCGATATGTCCGTTGCCAGAATCCATCGAAACCATCAAATCTAAGTTGGAAATTAAAGCTAATTCATTTTGAAAACTTAAATTTCCTGCTACCAAAATCACATTTAAGTGTTGCTTTTGTAATTGTTTTAATTTTATAATTTCAGTTGCGCCACCTCCAAAAAGAAAGATTTTATATTGCTTTTGATTTGCTAAAATGTCGATTACATCTTGCATCAAATCAAGCGGATACACTTTAGAATCGTATTGTGCAAAAGGCGCAATGCCAATCCATGCCACGTTTTTTTCGCCAGAAATTGAAAGTATTTCTTGAGATAAAATAGTTTTTTTGGGAAAAACAGGCTGATTCAAATCAATAGGAAATCCTAATTGACGAAACACCTCAGCGTGTCTTTCAGTTATAGGTTTGAGTGGTTTGAATATTTTGTTTTCGAGCCTTGTCAACTCTTTTTTTTCTTTTCTTGCTTTATTTACAAAAGCAACGGGAATGCCTGTAAATCTGAACAAACTTCGAACTATTTTCGAGCGCAAAACGTTGTGTAAATCGGCAAAATGAGTGATGTTTTGTTGCTTTAACTCTGAAAACAAACGGAGTAATCCGATAAAACCTTTGTGTTTTTGCTTGACATCAATTTCGAAAAAGTGAAGATTTTCTATATCGCTGAAAAAAGGTTTGAAAAAAGAACGCGACACAACAGTAATTTTCGCTTGAGGATATTGAACAGAAAAAGCCCGTAAAACAGGCACAATCATGGCAACATCGCCCATAGCGGAAAGGCGAAATACGAGTATATGTGGTGGTGGATTTTGCAAGGTTGATTCAACTAAAATGTTGCTGTAGATGCTTTAAAGAAACTTTTAAAAACTTATCATTAGAAAACAAAGTTCGTTTTCTTTCACTCCAATTTTCTAGTTCGTTTTTAATAACATTTACATCAAATGATTCTTTTTTAATCGAAATATAATCAATAGTAGATAAGAGCTCTAATGCAAATTCTGAATAAAATCCATCTAAAAATTCTTTCGTTTTAAGCACTATTTTCTTTATCTCTGGCTTTGAATTGATGTAATCTAAAACGGGTTCGTAGCCATCTGGTATTAATTCCAAGGGTTCGAAGGGTTTTTTGTCCATTGCACTATAACCCATTATGTAACTGCCATTCAAATAATTAATTACATATTTTACCTTCCCAGAATATGGACCATAGAAATTGGGTTTGTACTCTAGTTTAAAATATTTTTCACCACCAAATCTCTGAAGAAAATAGCAAATTTTTTCAGATGAAAATTCCGAAACAAATTCTCCGTTTTTTACAAGTTCATAAAGCATAAAAAGCAACATGGCTCTCGCCTCTGTTAGTTTTACACGTTCGCTTTTTAGCACTTCCTGAATTTGTTTATTAGGCTCATAAATTAAAATATCTGCAGTTAAATGAGATAATTTTTCTTCAATCATTTTTTTTACAATGTTCCAATCCAAGCCACCATTTCCACTTCCGAGAGGAGGAATTGCTACGGATTTTATATTTTTTTCGTCAATCACTCTAATTAGTTCATCTAAACCGTCATTGATATATTGATATTCAGATGGTTTTCGCCAAGTGGTTTTTGTAGGAAAATTGATAATGGTTTTTTTTCCAGAAATGAGACCTGTATCTTCAACAAGTAGTAAATTTCCAACTTTTAAAGATTCATTTTTACATGCTTCTTGGTATATTTTAAAATTAAGCGGAAAAGCATTTTTAAACTGTAGCGCAATGCCTTTGCCCATAACACCATCTGTATTGACGGTATTAATAAAAGCCTCCGCTTCGCTTTCTAAAATATTTCCAACTCTATAATGTATCATTTTTAAAAATAATAATTTGGTTTAACTACAATCATATTCGAATCAACCCCCATTTCTAAAAGTCTATTTTTTGCACTTTCATTAAAACAAACATAACCCTTTATGGCTTCTTTTGGCAGGTCATTTTTCACTAAAAATTCAGCTTCTTTTCTTCTTTTTAAATCTAAATCATTTTCACTTTTCCAATACATATATTTGGTAGCTTCGAAATCAACTATATCTACAACTTCTGAAATTTTGGTAGAATTGTAAATTGTAGTTAACTCATTTTTTGAAGTATGTCCATCCGAAAAATAAAACAAAAAACCGCTTTCAATCATCGTCTGAATGTCACTAACGCAATAGATAATTTCTTCAGGATTTCTCTTTTTTACGCCGTTGAAACCTTTTTGAATAACGTAAAGCATTGGAGTTCTGATTCCAAAATAAAAAGGGATAAAATCGCCAATCGTGATGGTTTCAATGATGTTGTCTGAACCATTCGTAATGTTTTTTACTGTTGAAAATCTATTGTCTATTAAACTACTATCGCCTATTGAAACATAATTTGGGTTTGCATTTTCAGAATTTCTATGGGTAATTCCAAATTCAAGAATGTGTGGGATATTATCCACGTGCGTCATTCTGAATAAATATATTTTTTTATAATCAACCAAAACTACTTCTTATTCTGATACAAAACAGGGTTCAAATCATCGTCGTTATACATTTTCATTTGTTTGTACACTTTCATGTATTTATCGCCGTTTTCGATGTCTTCTATCAATTGGCTGATTGAGGAAAACATATCACTTTTTTGGTCTAACAAAACATTGAGTTTTTCTTGACATTTGGCTCTGTGTGCTTCTGAAGCCTCGGTTCTGTTGGCTTCTTCGCTCATGTGATAAATTTTTAATGCCAAAATCGACAACCTGTCAATCGCCCAAGCGGGACTTTCTGTATTGATTTTTGCATCGGCTTTTACCTTTACTTCTTTATATTTTGAAAGGAAATAACTGTCAATATATTCCACCATATCGGTTCGAACTTGATTAGAAGCGTCAATTTTTCTTTTCAAATCTAACGCAGCCACAGGGTCAATGTTTGGGTCGCGAATGATGTCTTCGTAATGCCATTGCACGGTGTCCACCCAATTTTTTGCGTATAAAAGTGCTTCCACCGATCCTTTTTCATAAGGATTTTGTGTGGGTTGATACACATCGTCTAGAATATGATAATCTTTGATACTTTGTTCGAAAATAGAAAAGGCAAATGCTGCAAACATGTTTTTTAATTTTGGTTATTAAACAAAAGTAAATAAAAAAGACTACATTTAATTTTAGAATTTTCTTAAGTTT
>JBEILV010000011.1:0-30874 GCA_040379105.1 Flavobacterium sp. | reverse complement strand
TGCAAGATGTGGTTAGTCGGGGGGATACATTAATTCAATGATATTGGTGATTTCGTCCAGGTTTTTAACAGGATTGTTTTCGATGTATAAATGTTCCTCAGGATCCGAATCCATTTCGAAAAAGTCATTTTTGTCTGCGTGTTCTATTTCTCTTAAAATGAGTCGTTCAGTTTCAATAATTATTTTATATCAGGATTGTATTAACTTTTCAACTTAATTTTTAGAAGATAAAAAAATCATTTTTCTACGAGTGTATCAAAAAGCTTCTGAACGCCTTTCGTAGCTTCCATTTTCCAAACTGTAATTGGATTGTAAGGCAAATAGACGTCTGCTGGATTTTTGTCGATGTAATAAATCGGCACTTCACTTTTGGCATATTCCACCAAGGATGCAGCGGGATAAACCTGCATCGATGTGCCAATGATGACCAAAATATCTGCTTTTTTTACGATTTCGATTGCGTTTTCTATTTCTGGAACAGCCTCGCCAAACCAAACAATGTGCGGACGCAATTGCGAACCATCTTCTGCCAAATCGCCGATCAATACTTCTGGTTTTGATTCCAGAATAATGTGCGGATTTTTTACGCTCTTCATTTTGGTGAGTTCGCCGTGCAAATGCACAATTTGTTTGCTTCCCGCTCTTTCATGCAGATTGTCAACATTTTGAGTGATGATTGTCACTTCGAAATAGTGTTCCAATTCCTGCAAAAGTCGATGTGCCAAGTTGGGAGCTACTGTTTTTAAATCGGCTCTTCTTTTGTTGTAAAAGTCCAAAACCAAACTCGGATTTTTGTGCCAACCTTCAATCGAAGCCACTTCCATCACGTCGTGGCCTTCCCAAAGTCCGCCAGCGTCTCGGAATGTTTTCACTCCACTGTCTTCACTGATTCAAGCTCCTGTTAAAACAACTAATCTTTTCATTTTTTTAAAAAAAAACTTCGAGTTATGAAACAGTTCCTAATGCATACAATTGCTCTAAATTGGGTGTCGGACTTCCGCCTTCTGGCTCAAGTGTGATGCCAAAAGCTTCTGCACCCTCTGTATTTTGAACTTTAAATATTTTGCTTTCTTGGGTTTTGAAATCGTTCATCAAACCAATGCTTGTGGGGGTCAATGGATCTAATTTTAAAGACCAAACCTGATAAACCATGCCTTCTGGTGGTTCTGGCAAACCTGCAGCGTCCACATAAACAGTTTGTGTTGCTTTGTTCCAATAGACTTGCGCATACGCATTCGGTGCCACTTTTTGTCCACCCAACGGAATCATTTGATTGTTTTTGTTTCGAATGATGGCAATGATGCTTTCGTTGGATTCAACTTTCAAATTCAAGGCGTTAATTTCAGTTTTTAAAGCCATTTCTGAAGCTTTGGTTTGCACTAGCTGTTCGCTATTGCTTTTGGTTTGTTGAAATTGATAAACAAAACCAACCACAAACAAAATAGAAGCCGCCCAACCGACAATTGCTATTTTTTTGTAGCGTGAAGCAAAATCAACCACAGGTTTTCCTAAAACTTGATTCTTGATGGTTTCATAGTTTTTTCCAGAAAGTCGGGGCGCAACACCCGCTGATAAATGAATCAATGACGCTTCAATTTTTTCGATTTCACGCTTTATAATCGGATGAATTGAAGCCATTTCCATCACTTCGTTCATTTCTTCTGCGGTCAAATTTCCTGAAACATACAGTTCAAGAATGCCAGATTCTATGTATTCTTTTGATGTCATTTTATTTCTAATATATTTCGTAGTTCATTGATGCAACTTCTGTTTTGACTTTTCACAGTTCCTAAAGGAATGTTGAGCGTTTCAGACACTTCTTTTTGGGTAAATCCTTTAAAAAATAATAAATCGATGATTTCGATACAACGAGGCTTTAGTTTTTTGATAAATTCTTTAATACCAATACTATCAATACTGCTGATGACTTTTGATTGATCGTCTAACAGATGTACGAAGTTATCTGAGGAAAGGTTTTTCTGATTGTTGTTATGTGTTTTGGAACGCAACTTGTCAATGGACGCATTTCTAGCAATATTGAGCATCCAGGTGTAAAAACGTCCTTTACTTTCGTTGTAAGAATCTATGTTTTTCCAAATTTTCACGAAAACTTCTTGTAAAACATCTTCGGCTTCTTCACGGTCTTTGATCAGATTGGAAACAACTCCAAAAAGACTTTTCGAATACATGTCATACAACAATGTAAAAGCTTTGTCATCTTTTTGATAAATGAGTGGGAGCAATTCTTCTTGTGTCATTTATTTGAAATTTTAGTGCAAGATACTAACTTAGCCCGATTTTAAAAATTAAACATTGTATTTTGGATTTAAATAACTACAAAAAATTTCTGGAAGGTTTCATGACTGAAGATCGAGTTCAAAAAATTGAAAAAGTTTTGAACCAACGAACTGATTTTATTACCGTTTGTATTGAAGATGTTTATCAATTGCATAACACAAGCGCTGTGATGCGTTCGTGTGAGGTGTTCGGTGTGCAAAGTTTGCACGTTATTTCGCAGAAATATGGCAAGAAAATCGATACCGAAATTGCAATGGGTGCTCAAAAGTGGGTTGATATTTATCGATATGACCAAACAAGTGAAGCCATCAATGCACTCAAGCAAAAAGGTTATAAGATAATTGCCACCACTCCCGACAAAAAAACTGATTCGTTGTCAACCTTTCCATTGAATGAAAAAATAGCGCTTTTTTTCGGCACAGAACGACATGGACTTTCGGAAGAGGTCATTTCGCAAGCCGACGATTTTTTGCACATACCGATGGTGGGTTTTACCGAGAGTTTGAATATTTCTGTTTCAGCGGCAATCATTTTACAACAATTAACCGAAAGATTGAGAGCTTCTGAAAATGATTGGAAATTCTCTGAAGAGGATTGTTTTTTAAAAGCCATCCAATGGTATGAAAGCTCAATCAAGAACATTGCATCCATAAAAAAAGCCTTTATGAATCAACATTCTTGATGCTTCCCATTGCAAATTCAAACATTTGAATTGTTGCTTTCATTGGCGAAGAGTTTGAATAGATTGTTCAATTCTGACAACAATTCATGTTTCGGAAGCGAAATGTCGATGTACATCATGTTGTAAGAAAATTTAGAAACCTCTTCAATGTTTTTTAATTTCGAACCTACAATAATGTTTGGTACGGTCTGCATAATTGGAATGATACTAATGAGCTCTTCATAGTCATGTATGATTACAAATGCAAACGAAAATTGCTTAAAATCAATAGCACTGTAACTGTCGTAGTTTTGCGGACAATGAATGTCGTGAGTTTTTCCAAATTCAAGCTTGATCAGTCGTGCATAAGCTCTGTGGGTGTCATAAACAAATATCTTCTCCATTTTTTTTCTTTTTTTGGTTAGTGAACTCAATTTGCCATGGAATACATTGTGATTTAAATATTGTTCAACGTTAAAACAATATCAATACCTGATTTATTGGATGTAAATTATTTTCTTTATATAAGCAAAAGTATTGTTTTAATTTTTATTTGCATTACAGTTTTTATGTAATAAAAGTTAATTTTATTACCGATGTATTGCGTTAAATTTATTTTTAGATTACAATTGGATTACATTTTAGACTACATTTTTAATCGTATAATTAATATTTAATCAATTATTTAACGTAATTATTAAAAATACAGACTTCATTAAACTATAAAATTAGTAGCTTGTAAGAATTATCTTACAAATATTTTTATTAACACTTGTTTGTCTGATAAAATTGTTGATTTGTTGTTTTCCTCAAAGCTACAAAGTCATATAAAATACAAAGCAATTGACTATTAAATCTGCCTTGTTTTAAATTGTTAAATGCTATATTCATTCAACAAATGTTTAAATAAAATGGTTGTGTAAATGCAAGTGTGCTTCATACTGCAAAAAAGCAGACTGCCCGTGCTATTTAAAAAATTGCTCAAGGTTGGGTTTGAAATAATTCGGTCCTTTCAACACTTTTCCGTCTTCTCTGTAAATGGGTTTGCCGTCTTCGCCTAATTTACTCATATTACTTTGTTGAATTTCATTAAAAACAGCTTGCATTTTGTCTTGCAAACCATGCGACACAATTGTGCCACATAAAATATAAAGCATATCGCCCAGTGCATCAGCTATTTCCACTAAGTCGCCATTTTTGGTAGCTTCCAAATACTCTTCGTTTTCTTCTTTCATTAAATTGAAACGCAACAAATGAATTTGATCGCCTAAATCGGCTGTAGGTTGTTCATTTACAGTAAGATGAAAGGCTTTGTGGAAACTTTCCACTGACGAAATTTCGTGTTGAATACTCATAATATATTTTTAAAGTTGGTTTTGTTTTGTTTCAAAAATATACATTTTAACGCAAAAAATAGATTTGTTCGACACTGCGTTTCATTTTTAATCATTGCTTTTGATTATTTTTGCCAAAAAAAGAAATGTTTACAACAGGTCAGGTTTATTTCGGAATTTTCTTTTTCATTGCTTTTGTCATTACAATGATTTTTGTTTATAGAAAAGACATACAATTGCACCGACTTCATTATAAAGGTGCGTACCAAGTTTTAATTGCTTTTTTACTTTTTATCGCCATGCTATTTCTCATCAAAATTTACCTAAAAAAATAAATTGATAACAAAAAAAGGTAATTTTAATTTTTAAAATTTTTCAAAAAATAAAATAATAAAACTCATGCCAAATATTTCAAACAAAGGGAAATTAATGCCCGAATCTCCGATCAGAAAATTAGTTCCTTATGCAGAAATTGCCAAGAAAAAAGGACATAAAGTGTATCATTTAAACATTGGTCAGCCTGATATTAAAACTCCCGAATTGGCACTGCAAGCGGTGAAAGATGCCAATTTTTCTGTTTTGGAATATAGTCATTCTGCTGGTTTTGAATCATATAGAAGGAAATTAGCACAAAGCTATACCCAAAAAGGCTTGCCAATTAACATTGAAGATATCATCATCACAACAGGTGGTTCGGAAGCATTGCTTTTCGCGATGGGTTCCACCATGGATACCGACGATGAAATCATTATTCCAGAACCATTTTATGCCAATTACAACGGATTTTCGACTGCTTCAGGCGTGAAAGTGGTTCCCGTAATTAGCACGATTGAAACGGGTTTTGCTTTGCCACCAATTGCGGATTTTGAAAAATTAATCACTTCAAAAACAAAAGCGATTTTAATCTGCAATCCCGGAAATCCAACGGGTTATTTATATTCTGAAGAAGAAATCATGCAATTGGCCGAAATTGTCAAAAAACACGATTTGTTTTTGATTGCTGATGAGGTTTATAGAGAATTTACGTATGATGGTTTCAAACATTTCTCTGTAATGAATGTGCCTGGTTTAGAGCAACATGCCGTGATGATTGATTCTGTTTCAAAAAGATACAGTATGTGTGGAGCGCGCATTGGTTGCATTGTTTCCAAAAATAAAGAATTGATGCAAACTGCCATGAAATTTGCACAAGCCCGTTTGAGTCCGCCTACTTTTGCACAAATTGCCAGCGAAGCCGCTTTGGACACGCCAGACAGTTATTTTGAAGAGGTAATCACTGAATACAAAGCCAGAAGAGATATATTGGTCAGCGAATTGTCCAAAATAGAAGGGGTGAAGGTAGCCAATCCTAAAGGTGCATTTTATTGTATCGCACAATTGCCTGTGAAAAATGCCGATCATTTCGCACAATGGTTACTCGAATCTTTCGACGACGCTGGCGAAACTGTGATGGTAGCTCCTGCCGCAGGATTTTATTCAACGCCCGGAGTTGGTTTGAACGAAGTGCGCATTGCTTATGTGTTGAAACAAGAAGATTTAGTGCGTTCAGTGCAAATTTTGAAAAAAGCATTGGAAGTGTACCAAGGGTAGTTTTTTTGATTGTAAATTGTATTGATGTATCATGTATTGAAGTATTGATGTATTGAAGTATAATGTATCGATGTATAATGTATGATGTATTGATGTATTGATGTATTGATGTATTGATGTATTGAAGTATAATGTATTGAAGTATCATGTATTGAAGTATCATGTATTGAAGTAAAATGTTTAAAGTTTGGACTAAATTGTAAACAAGTAGTCCTGATTTAACTTTCAACCTTAATATAAACAGACGTTACAATTTACAATCCTACAATATACAATCCTACAATATACAATCCTACAAAATACAATATACAGAACACAATCCTACAATCTACAATCCTACAAAATCTAAATCGCCCATTTTTCAATAAAAAAAAATACATTTGTATTTCTAAAACGTTTTTAATATGCAAAACATTCCAAGTGTTGATTTGCGTGATTTCCTATCGGACGATCCGATACGTAAACAAAAGTTTGTAAATGAAATCGGAAAAGCCTACGAAGACATTGGTTTCGTAGCATTGAAAGGTCATTTTTTAGATGATCAATTGGTTGAGTCGCTTTATGGCGAAGTAAAAAAGTTTTTTCAGTTGCCCACCGAAACGAAAGAAAAGTATGAAATTCCTGGCATTGGCGGTCAACGAGGCTATGTTTCTTTCGGAAAAGAACACGCCAAAGGTCGTTCGGCTGGCGATTTGAAAGAGTTTTGGCATTTCGGACAATATGTGGACGAAAATTCAAAATATAAAGCAGAATATCCTGACAATGTTACGGTTACAGAATTGCCTCATTTCAATATTGTTGGAAAAGAAGCTTATCAGCAATTAGAAAAAACGGGCATTTATGTGTTAAGAGCCTTGGCAATTTATTTAGGATTGAACGAATTTTATTTTGATGGTTTTATTCAAGAAGGCAACAGTATTTTGCGTCCTATTCATTATCCTCCCATCACTTCCGAGCCCAAAGATGCCGTTCGTGCAGCAGCGCATGGCGACATCAATTTGATCACTCTTTTGATGGGTGCACAAGGCAAAGGATTGCAAGTTCAAAACCATAATGGCGACTGGATCGATGCCATGGCGCAACCCGACGAATTGGTTATTAACGTTGGCGATATGTTGTCGCGTCACACCAATAATAAACTAAAATCAACCATTCATCAAGTGGTCAATCCACCGAGAGAATTGTGGGGAACGTCTCGATATTCGATTCCATTTTTTATGCATCCTGTAAGTGATATGCCTTTAAATTGTTTGGAAAATTGTATCGACGAATCGAATCCTAAGAAATTTGAAGACATTACCGCAGGTGAATTTCTCCACGAACGTTTGGTGGATTTAGGTTTGATCAAAAAGTAATATTCAATTTTAATTTAATACAAAAAAGGCATGATCGATCTTTCATGTCTTTTTTAATTTGTATCAAAATGAAAAATAAGAAATTAGATTTGAGCGATTTAGGTGGTTTTGTATTTTCAACTAACAGCGATTTCAAAATTGAAAATGAAACGGAAGCAATCGATACATTGCCACCGCATCAACAAAAATTAGAAGCACATTTAGACAAAAAAAACCGTGCAGGAAAAGTAGCCACGATCATCAAAGGGTTTCAAGGCTCGGACGAAGATTTGAAAGCATTTGCCAAAGAATTAAAAACATTGTGTGGCGTTGGCGGCACACAAAAAGACGGCGAAGTAATTATACAAGGAAATTTTAGAGATAAAATCACGAACTATCTAACAACCAAAGGTTTTAAAATCAAAAGAGTAGGCGGATAATGACGAACGAAATGCAAACAAAAAAAGTGGCTGTTGTTATTTTAAATTGGAATGGCAAAAAGCTACTTTCTCAATTTTTACCTTCGGTTGTTGAACATTCTGACATTGCAGCAATTTATGTGGTCGATAATGCTTCGACAGATGATTCTGTTTTTTTACTTCAAACACAATTTCCAAAAGTCAAAATCATTCAGAATAAGAACAATTTAGGTTATGCCGCTGGATATAATGAAGCTCTGAAAACGGTTAGTGAACCTTACTGGGTCTTGTTAAATTCCGATGTGGAAGTAACACAAGATTGGCTTTTGCCGATTGTCCATCTTTTTGAAAACCAACCAGAAGCAGCCATTATTCAACCAAAAATTTTAGATTTTCACAACAAAAATCAATTTGAATATGCGGGTGCGGCCGGCGGATTTATGGATCAATTAGGCTATCCTTTTTGTAGGGGTCGCATTTTTGACCACGTAGAAATTGATGCCGGACAATACAACGACACACGTCAAATCTTTTGGGCTTCGGGTGCTTGTTTTTGTATCAGAAAAGAAGTTTTTCAAAATTTAGATGGTTTTGATACTTCTTTTTTTGCCTATCAGGAAGAAATTGATTTGTGTTGGCGTGCGTTCAATCAAAATTTTAAAGTGATGTATTGTGGTGCATCCACCGTTTTTCATGTGGGTGGCGGTACTTTTCAACAAGACAATCCGCAGAAAACCTTTTTTAACTTCAGGAATAATTTGCTGATGTTGGTCAAGAATTTACCCAAAGCATCGCTTTTTAAAATCATTCTTTTTCGATTGGTTTTAGATGGATTGGCGGGGGTCAGATTTTTGATGAAAGGACAATTTTTACATTTTTATGCAATTTTAAGAGCTCATTTTTCGTTTTACCAATTGTTGAAGGTTGCTTATAGCAAAAGAAGCCAAAACAACAATAAAAACTACTACCATCAAAAAAGCATTGTTTCACAATATTTTCTAAAGAACATCAATGTTTTTCAAGACTAGCTTTAAATTTGCAACATAAACCTTAATCTATAAATATTATCTATGAAAAAAATCATTGTATTTCTAACAATTGTATCAATTACACTCAGTTCATGTGGTGCGAAAAAGAAAATTGCCGATTTGGAAGCCAAGAACAAAGAAATTCAGGATTTATTAAATTCAACTTCTAACAAGTTGAGTGTGTGTTTATCTGAAAAAGAGGCTTTGAGCAGTCAAATGGAATTCTTGAAAAAGAACAATACCGAGTTGATTAACAACATGGGCAATTTGACCACATTGACCACCAAGGGCGCTGAGAATCTTGAAAAGTCCTTAGAAAGTTTGAAGGAAAAAGACCTAAAAATTACCCGTTTGCAAGATGCTTTAACCAAAAAAGACAGTGTGACTTTAGCCATGGTAACTTCTTTGAAACGTTCTGTTGGCATCGACGATCCAGACATCGAAATCAACGTTGAAAAAGGCGTTGTGATGATTTCGATTGCAGACAAATTACTTTTTAAATCAGGAAGTTATGAAGTGAGCGACAGAGCGAAAGAAATTCTTGGAAAAGTTGGAAAAGTGGTTAACGACCGCCCAGATTATGATTGTATGGTGGAAAGTCATACGGACAACGTGCCTTACAAAAATGGTGTTTTGTTGGACAATTGGGATTTGAGTGCTAAAAGAGCAACTTCAATCGTTCGTGTTTTGACAAAAGAACATAACGTGAATCCAAAACAATTGATTGCAGCAGGAAGAAGTGAATTCATTCCATTGGTTGAAAACAACACTTCAGAAAACAGAGCGGCTAACAGACGTACAAGAATTATTGTGATGCCAAAAATCGATCAGTTTTATGAAATGATTGAAAAAGAAATGAAAAATCAAAAAGGAAAATAATTGATTTTTGATACAATAAAAAAGGCTTTGTATTCTTTACAAAGCCTTTTTTTTATGTGTTACATTGAGCGCAGCGTAAATCGCTTATTTCAATAAATTTTTGAGCGCACTTTCAAGCGTTGGATATTTGAATTTAAAACCTTTCAATTGTGCTTTGGAAGCACTGACATGTTGGCTGCTGAATAAAATTTGATGCATTTCGCCTAAAGCAATTTTCATTACAAATTCTGGAATGTTGGGTAAAAAGAAAGGTTTGTCGAGTGTTTTGGCAATTTCTTTTGATAACACTTGATTGGTCACAGGGTGCGGAGCAACACCATTGTAAACTCCCGTCCAATCATTTTCAACCGCTGTTAGAAATAGGTGAGCTAAATCTTCAACATGAATCCACGATTGCATTTGATTTCCTGAGCCAAAAGCAGCTCCTAAACCTAATTTTGTCGGTTTAATGATTTCTACCAAAGCACCGCCTTTTTCTGAAAGCACCAAACCGATCCTTATTTTACAGATAGAAATAGGAATCATTCTGAAATTGTCCACGCTTTCTTCCCATTTCTTCACCACTTGACCCAAAAATCCATCGTCCACTTTTGTGCTGTTTTCATCAAAAACTTCGGTTTCACTCGATGGATAAATGCCAATAGCAGAAGCAGAAACGATTTGATTGACTGAGTTTTGATGGTTTTTCAATAATTTCAACAACAAATTAGACGAAATGGTTCTACTCTCGATAATTTCTTGTTTGTAAGCATCTGTCCATTTTTTAGCAACCGTTGCGCCCGCCAAATGAATTATTTTTTCGACACCCTCCAAACAATTATGATCAATTTCACTTGTGGTTGGATTCCAAAAAAAGCCCTTTTCGTTTTCCGTATTTTTAATCTTATTTTTAGATGTCGTCAGGTAATGAATTGTATGACCATGAAGCAACGCTAATTTCGTAATCTCTTGCCCAACCAATCCTGTAGCACCCGTTATGAGAATTTTCATTTTATTTTTTTTTGTAAACAATTATCATTCAATCACTTGATTTAATCTTTAAATCAATTTGAATGTAAAATTAAAATTTGCTTCGCAGGAAAGCTAAAAATTGTATTTAATTTATAATTTGTTACATTTTCCCAACTTTGTTTTAACTTTTGTCGCCTACAAAGAAGTCGCTCGAAACTTTGAATAATACGTTAAAAGTGGTCAAACTTCCGTAAATTCTAGTGATGTACTGTTGCAAGTCCACTTTTTCAGCATCGTTCAAGGCACTCGAATTTATTTTTTGCTCCATCACTCGAATTCTATCGCGCACCATCACGATTTTATGAAAAAAAGTATCGATTGGAATGTCTTTTGCAGCGGTATTATTGCCTGGAATTAAACGCATCGTGCCGTTTTTCCATTTATCTGCAATCGGAACAATCGGTGTAATATCCGACCATTTTTGAAGTATTTTTTTTAAAGATTGTTCCACTTCATAAAAACTAATCGTATCTACTTCTGCATCAACCGCTTCGATGATCTCAATTTTTTCGTCAAGCGGAATGGTTTCCAACCCGTTTTCAATAAATGTTACCCAATAGAATTGTGCTGTAACATTTGTAACAACGCCCAAACCAAATTTCTCGTGTTTGATTCTTGAGCCAATTCCTAAAATCTGCATATTTTTAAAATTTTGTTTTTCAAATTTACATAGAAAACATAAGTTTTAAGGTGCTTTCAGCTTTAAATATTGACTTGTACAGTTTTAAAAAAAAAGAATCTCGTTCATCACAAACGAGATTCTCTAAAAAAAAAACTAACTCTAAACTCTATTTTAAATTTCTTCTATTTTAAATTTTTAAGATATTCAAATACATCATTTGCATTTGAAATTCTAGCATAATCAAGCGCAGTCAAATTATTACTGTCTTTAATATTGGTTTTTGCACCTTTTTCTAGCAAAACTTTCACAATTTCAAGTTCATTGTATCGAGCGGCATACATTAAAGGTGTTTTTCCATTGGTCATTTCATTGACGTCAACGCCGTATTCAAGAAATTTCTTAACAACAACGATGTCGCCTTTTGTAATTGCAAGTACGAGTGGTGTGCCGTACATTTTTTCGAATTCATTTGCAGGTGTTTCCCAATTTTCTATTCCTACATTCAACGTTGGTAGATGTGCAAAACTTGTTGCAGATGTAAGTAGCAAACTTGCACTTAACATTAAGATTGATTTTCTCATGATTTTGATTTTTTGATTGATAATGTAATAGACGTGAACCGATTTGAAATGTTACAGCGTAAAAAAGCAATAACAAAAAATTAACAGCAAGTGCAGGTCGATGCAAAAAAAAGAAGTTGGTTCATAAGAAATACCTTACCTCAATATGATATCGAAAAAGTCACAAAAAAGATGGTGGCAAAAAGCACAATGGTTGTAATCAGAAAAGTGATTTTGATTCTTAAAAAAAATGATTTCTGAAATGGGTAGCTGTCAGTAGATGAGTATTTTACATTAATTGTGCGGCTAGACGAAACCATTGATGGTATTTTTCTAAGTATCAACACAATCAAAGGCATTGTTTACTACGTAATTGATTTTATCATGGACACATTGTTTATTAAAAAAGAAGTGCAATGTGCGTATCGTTTCATGACTTGAGAAGGCGCCGTTTTTTAGTGCTTTCTCTATTGAAATTCCCGAACTACTCATAGTGCACAAATAATTATAAAATGCTCTAAACCAACACTTTTTACAAATCGATGCAGCTAGACGTTTTTTATTATTTTTTCTATTTCCAAATCGGTTTTTATCATTTGTCCTTTTTTGGTAAACTCAAATAAAACAGGTTCTTTCGATGTGTTTTCTACATAATTATTATCAATTAATAAGTTCAAATAACTTGTGATCTCCTCCCGCGTGTTTCCAGTCGATTGAGCAACTTCTTGAATAGAAAACCAAATATTTTGAATAGGTTTTGTACCGTTATTTGAGTGAAGCCAAAGTTCTTTCAATAATGATTTTAGTGTTTTTAATTTAATGGTATGTAGTATTTCACTTTTAATCTTCTCAATCCAATTTTTGTCTGACGGTTCAATAATAATTGCTTTAAAATGATATCTTTCGCTCTCAATTCCAACACCTTTTAAATCGTCAATATGTAAATCGAAATCAAATGCTGGCGGAAATTTGGATGCATCAATATTTTGAGATTTTAAGACTTGTCTGTTTTCTCGTTCGGTCACAATTCGAGCTACATTAATTCCATAATATTTAAAAGTGCGTCTTATTTTTCTTTTACTCCTAAATGAGGTTGTGTAAATATGTATTTTATGTCCGTTATTTTGCAAATCCGCAATCAATTCGGACGTTCCTTTTCGTATTTCTTCAATTCCAAAAAATTTAGCAATTCGGCTTCTCTTCTCGGTCTCAAATTCTCTGCCATTGGGAATTAATGTGCTATCAAGGTCAAAACTGATATTCATTTCTTTAGGTAAAAATGTTTTTTTTGTTTTAATAATAAGTTAGCATCTTATGCTTGCGGTCAAATGTTGATTCGTTTGTCGATGGCGTTTTATGAGGGTCTGGATCGCATGAACCCATCAGCGAAAGCGAACGTTATTGCAACCATTGCGACAGCATTTGTTTTCCGTACGGCGTCAAAATGCTTTCTGGATGAAATTGCACTCCGCACACATCCAAAGTTTGGTGTCGAATGGCCATCACGTTGCCCGCTTCGTCGGTGGCAGTAATTTTTAAAACATCAGGAAAATGTGCGGCCGCAGCCACCCACGAATGGTATCTGCCTACTTCGATGGGTTGAGGCAAGTTTTGAAACATCGGTTCGTTGTCATCTATATTTTCTAACACCGACGCCACGCCGTGATACACTTTGGGAAGGTTTTGAAGATTGCCACCAAACACTTCCACGATGGCTTGCAAACCCAAACAAATGCCTAAAATTGGTTTTTTCTGTGCATAATTTCGGATCACGTCAAGGAGCAATCCCGCTTCTTTTGGCAATCCTGGCCCGGGCGATAAAACAATACAATCGAAACGTTCGAGTTCGTCGAGGTCGAAAGCATCGTTTCTAAAAACGGTTACTTGCGCCCCCAACGACTCGAAATAATGAACTAAATTGTACGTAAAACTATCGTAATTATCGATTAAAACAAGGCGTTTCATTGAAGTTTACGAGGCTTGCGCTGCGGTGAGTTCCGCAATTTTCACAATCACATGCACTGCTTTTTGCATACTTTCCACAGGAACATATTCGTATTTTCCATGAAAGTTATGTCCGCCCGCAAAAATATTGGGGCAAGGCAATCCTTTGTAAGACAATTGACAACCATCAGTGCCACCACGAATCGGTTTGATGATGGGTTCAATGTCGAGCAATTCCATTGCTTTTTTGGCGGTTTCTACAATGTGAAATACTGGCATTACTTTTTCTTTCATGTTGTAGTATTGGTCTTTGATTTCTGCAATCACGACTTCTTCGCCTACTTGTTTTTTATATTTTTTGTTGAATTTTTTCGTTAAATCATGAATGAATTCTTTTCTAGCAATAAATTTTTTGTTGCTGTGGTCGCGAATGATTAATGAAACTTTCGTCTCTTCAATGCTTCCTTGAATGTCCGTTACATGAAAAAATCCTTCGTAGCCCTTGGTCAATTCTGGCACTTCATTTTTCGGCAAATGATGAATAAATTTTGTTGCCATCAACATCGAATTGATCATTTTTCCTTTCGCATAGCCGGGATGCACACTTTTTCCTTTGAATGTCAACGCAACTCCCGCAGCGTTAAAGTTCTCATATTCTAATTCGCCCACCTGACTGCCGTCCATCGTGTAAGCCCAATCGGCACCAAAAGCTTCTACATCAAAATGATGCGCTCCACGACCAATTTCTTCGTCGGGAGTGAAACCGATGCGAATTTTTCCGTGCTTGATCTCTGGATGAGCGATCAGAAACTCCATCGCGGTTACAATTTCGGTGATGCCCGCTTTGTCATCGGCACCCAAAAGCGTTGTGCCATCGGTCGTGATCAGCGTTTGCCCTTTATATTGTAATAAATCTTTGAAATAGTTGGGTGAAAGTACAATTTGCTCGGCTTCGTTCAGAACGATGTCCTTGCCGTCGTAGTTTTCGATGATTTGAGGTTTCACGTTAGCACCTGTAAAATCGGGAGTGGTATCGAAGTGAGAAATGAATCCAATCACAGGCACTTCATGCTCCACATTAGAAGGCAATGTTGCCATGATGTAGGCTTTTTCGTCAATGGTAATGTCTTCTAATCCAATTTGTTTGAGTTCTTCCACTAACTTATTGGCCAAATCCCATTGTTTTTGAGTGCTTGGGGTTGTTTCAGAATTTGGATCAGATTCCGTGTCAATCGTAACGTAGCTGATGAATCTATCGATAATGTTTTGCATGAGTTTTATGATTTGGAATGCAAAAATAAGATTTTATAAAATAAGATGCATCTTTAGTGTGTTTTATGTTGTAAAAAGTGGAAAGTGAAAAGTTTGTATTTTCGCTTCACATCGTCAGAGTTTATAATTCTAAAAGTATCAATTACTTTGCGTGAGATGCTTACAGCATGACAAACTGGGTGTGAGCAACTGGTAAAGAAAACACTTCTCTTTTTATGTAGTTTTCTATGCATTTTTTGTCACCCTGTAAGGGTCTCACTCATTTTTTTGCGCTTTTGTTTTCAATTCTGGCAAAAGGCAATAGGACGGAAGCGGGAAGATAGAAGATGGAAACTTTCTTCGCTTGATTTTCGACTAAATTATTCATTATTTTTACGTCAATAAAATCAAACAAGTCCAATGAAAAAAATCTTTCTATTATGTACACTTTTTATTGCAAGCTTCAGTTTTGCTCAAGAACTTCAATTCGAAAAAGGTCGATTTTACCTTGACGGTAATAAAATAAAGGACAGTCAAGCCAAAGAACTGATTGCTAGTCACGAACCTTCTTTAGCACTTTTTAAAACCTCCAAAGAAAAAGGGGCTTTTGGTGGCTTGCTTTTAGGCGCAGGCATCGGATTGGTGCTGACTGATATGACATTGGGAAGTTACACCTACCATTATGAATATCCACAAACTGTTACATTTATAGGTTTAGGTTGCATTGCCTTGTCAATTCCCATTTTGCACGGAAGGGGCAAAAAAATGAAAGAAAGTGCAAGATTGTATAACGAACAACGCTCTCAACTTCAAAACACAGGCAGTCAATATGAACTTAATTTTGTCAATAATGCCCGTGGCTTTGGCTTGCAACTTCAATTTTAAAGTAGAGGAAAAAAGGCTGCATAACCGCAAAGCAACCCATTTTCGTTTGGGCTATTTTAAGAAATTACGTTTTTCGGTATCAAGAAAGATTCAATTCAAAAAAGAACGATTTTTTAAGTTGGAAAATATTTTAAATGTACTTTTTTGTGTAAAACAAACGATGAATTACCATTTTTTAGGATAGAAATCAAATTTTAGTGTGCAAGAAAGCATCAAGTAGAATTTAATAAGTATTTTTATTGCACAATCTTGTTTGCTTTATCTATCATCTTGATTTTAAAGTACTGACATTGTTATAATCATTACAAAACAAGATTGCGCTTGTTTAAACAACAGTGACAATTCATTACAAAAATACGTATGAAGAAAAATCCATTAGAGAAAAAATTTCATTCGATGGAACATAGAAGGTTAACTTCCGAAAAGACAGTTAATTCTTTTTCCAAAAAGGAACATTTGTTTTTCGACATCTTTCTTTCTATGCCTGTTGCGGTAACAATCAATCAACTTTCCGACGGGCATTTTATCCACGTTAACAGTTCGTTTTTAAAATTGACTGGATTGAGAAAAAAAGAAGTCATTGGCAAGAATTTAAAACAAATTCCTTTCGAGTTTACAAATAATAATTTCAAGACAATCATCGAAAAGTTGTCTGATGGCAAAAGAAATTAAGAATGTAAAGTTGGACGTAACGAGTGCACAAGGCTTCAAATCGCAGGTTTTGGCGCAGTTCAAACCGATCAAATACGAAGGTGAAATATTGGTTTGCACGGCTTTGCAGGACATCACGGAACAGTTGAAAGATAAAATAAACTTAAACGAAAGCGAGAAAAAATTTAGATTGGTTTTCGAAAAAAGTTTGGCGCCTTCCATCATTGCCGACGATCAGGGGAATTATTTGGATGCTAACAGTGCTGCTTCCAAATTGTTTGGATATTCTGTGGCGGCATTGAAAAAAATGAATGTGGTCGATATTATTACCGAGAGCAGGTCTAAAAGCCAACTGATGTATGAAGATTATCTCAAAAAAGGTAGAGATATTGGCGAGTTTGATTTTATTTCTAAAGATGGCACGCACAAAACAGTGGTTTATCATGCCGTTAGAATCAAACCAGATTTTAATTTGAGTATCATGACCAATACCACCGAGCAAAAAAGAATTTCGCAAGAATTGGTCAAAGAAAAAATGCGTGCCGAAGAGGCAATGAACTACAAGCAGCAGTTTTTGTCGAACATGAGTCATGAAATCCGCACGCCTTTAAATTCTATTATTGGTTTTACCAACGTATTGTTGAAAACAAATTTTGACGACACACAAAAGGAATATTTGGAAGCAATACAAACAAGCGGACATTTTTTAAACGTGCTCATCAACGACATACTCGATGTGTCGAAGGTAGATGCCGGAAAAATGACATTTGCCAAAGAACCTTTCGAACTTCGCACATCCATTCAGTCCATGATCAAAACATTTGAGCTCGATTTGCTGCAAAAAAATCTTCTATTTGAATTAGAATTTCAAGAGAACATTCCCGCAATAGTGCTCGGCGATTTGGTTCGACTCAATCAAATATTGACCAATTTGATTGGAAATGCCATCAAATTCACACACAAAGGCAAAGTAGCACTTACTGTTCGTTTAGCCGATGAGCACAAAGAAACTTTAAGCCTTGAATTTGCTGTTTCGGACACGGGAATAGGCATTGCATCTCATAAAATATCGTCTGTTTTTCAACTTTTTGAACAAGCAGAAAAAAACACATTCAGCAAATTCGGCGGCACCGGCTTGGGACTTGCCATTGTTAAAAAAATGGTGGAAGCGCAAAATGGAAGCATCAGTGTGGAAAGTAAAATAGGCGTGGGATCCACTTTTAAATTCGTACTACCTTTGCACAAATCAGGGCAACAAACCATCCGAAAAGCCGCTGAAATCAAGCCTATAAAGCACGATGGCGATGTCAATATTTTGGTGGTGGAAGACGGAACTATCAATCAGTTGCTCATCAAAGTTATTTTGAAGCAGTTTGGTTTAAAATGTGAATTGGCAAGCAATGGAAAAATGGCCATTGAAAAACTTCAAAATACGCATTTTGACCTGATCTTGATGGACATACAAATGCCTGTGATGAACGGTTTTGAAGCCACCGATTATATTCGCAACACAATGAAAAGCAACATTCCCATCATTGCCCTGACGGCGGATGTTACTTCGGCCGATTTTCAGAAATGTATGCAAATGGGAATGAACGACTACGTTTCAAAACCCATCGACGAAAACCAATTGTATGCGAAAATGCTGCAGTTTGTTGCAAGATCGTAGGCCACAGAAAATAAACAGCTGAAAATCTTCCTGTTCAGCATAATGATTCAGAAATTAGATAGAAATCGCATCATCAAGAAGCTTTTGCAGTAGAAATTACCACGGTTATCAAGTCAGTTGCTTTTTTCACAGCAAAATGAATACAACAATCCTTTATATGCTTTAGTGTTTGTTTTTCAATATAATAAAGTTATATTTGCATCATAAAGTAATTAGCTTTATTGTAAATTTTTAACTTTATCAGTTCGCAGAAAATGGAAAAAGCGATTCACTACATCAATAAAACGCTTGGCATCAACGCCACAGTAAATCCATTGCGCACCCAAGATTTGGGCAATTTGCCTTTCTACATTACGCAAGCCTATCAACTGTTGGGTACTAATATTTTTAAAAGAAATATTGTGCTGGTAACGCACAAAAATGATGGCGATTTTAGTGTTTTACAAACAGAAAAACATCTGCAATTGATAAGCACGACGTTCAGTGCTACGGTTGTTTTAGTTTTAGAACATCTGCAATCCTACCATCGGAAAAGACTCATTGAAAAGGGCATCAACTTTATTGTGCCTGAAAAACAACTTTTTTTACCAGAATTATTAATTCATTTGACTGAAAATTATTCATTACCCAAATCAACAGTAAAAAACAAAAGTTTGATGCCTTCCTCCCAATTTCTATTATTATACCATATCATTCACAGCGATCAAAATTGGAAAATGGAAGCACATTCCTTCAAAGAAATTGCCCAAAAATTAGATTATTCGCCCATGGCTGTTACTTACGCAGTGGATGATTTGAAACATCATGATTTAATAGAAGTGACCGGCGAAAAGGAAAAATTTATCAAATTTAATTTAGAAAGAAGCGCATTGTGGCATCAAGCAATGCGAGAAAATATAATGGAAAGTCCCGTGCTAAAAACAGTATTTGTAGATGAATTACCTGCAAATGTATTGATGCTAAAAGCCAACACATCTGCTTTGCCCACATACTCGAGCCTCAATCCAAGCAAACAACAATTTTATGCGATTGAAAAAAGTACCTTTTATTTCCTACAAAAAAACAACGGCTTACTAAATCTGAATGATAGAGAAGGCAAATTTGCATTAGAAGTATGGAAGTACAATCCTGCAACATTAATTGAGGATGTTTCGATAGATGATGAAGTGGTTGATCCGTTGTCATTATATTTATCGTTAAAAAACAGCACGGATGAACGCATAGCAATGGGATTAGAACAAATCATAGAAAAAATGAGATGGTAGTAGGACTAGACACTTTTAGCGCACATTTTAAAGATTTTCAAGAAAATTACATCATCATCGGGGGAACGGCTTGCGACATCATTATAGAGGAAGCAGGTTTTATGCCTCGCGTCACGGATGACATTGATATGATATTGATTGTTGAAGCTTTATCATCAGCATTTGTAGTGAGGTTTTGGGAATTTATCAAACTCGGTCAATATGCTCTTCAACAAAAGAACGAAGAAGAGAGAAATTGCTATCGTTTTGCCAATCCGGCGCAGCATAATTATCCAAAACAACTTGAATTATTTTGCAAAGAACCCAACATGATCGATGTCAATGAAGGCGCACATCTTGCACCTATTCCAGTAGAGGAAGGTTTATCGAGCTTGTCTGCCATTTTGTTGAACGAACACTACTATCACTATACTTTGCAACACAGCAAAATAAATGATGGTGTGCATTATGCCGCACCACAAACTTTAATTTGCCTAAAAGCATTTGCCTTTTTGAACAATGCCGAAAGAAAAGCAGCCGGTCAAAATGTGAAAACTGTGGATATTAAAAAACACAAAAACGATGTGTTTAGAATGACCATGATGCTCGCAGAAAAAGACCGTTTTGTTTTGCCTAATACTATTAAAGCCAACATGCAAAAGTTTGTTGATGAGATAAAAAACGATTTGCCAAGTGCAGATACATTATCGTCCAATGGTTTTGGAAACCAAGATATGAACCAAATTTTTAACAAACTAAAACAAGCTTTTCATTTATCAGAATAAGAAACAAACCCGAGCCAGCCCATTTGGTTTTATTTTGATCTATTTCATGCTGCTTTGCGTGAATTTTTGTACTATTACCGCCTGAACGACACCAAAAAACATTATAAAACATAACACAAAAAGCCACTTTGAAATAAAAAAAGTTACTACAATAGCTCAAAGCTGATTCGATTTAAAATAATATTTTAGCAGTACAATAAACCAACCGTAGGAAAATTATTTTTCAAAACCGCTTGACGCCTCGACCACGCAAAACCTTGATAACTTATGAAAAAAGCACTTTTCATTTTCTCGTTTCTTGTTTTTTATTTGCATCCGAATGGGGTCAAGATGCAAGCGCAAACCACCAAAAAATATCCAACAACGTACGAAGCTGCCGTGCAATCAGTCATTGATATTTTAGATGAAACCTCTGTTCAAAGCATTCGAAACGTACCCAGAAGTGCGATGCGGCAATGGGATGTGCTGTTTTATGAAAACGACCTCATCAATGCTAAAAACGCTTCCTTACAAAAATCTTGTGCCCGAAAGATCAATGCAAAATTCGTTCATTTTGAAGACGTTCCTTACCTCATTTTAGGTGGAGTTTGGGACCAATTGAACCATGGCGAAAAAGTGGTAAATTTTGACACCATCGCACCAAAAAAATATTTTGCAACCCTGCAACAAACACTCATTAAAATCAAGCATCATGAACGGACAGGCATTCTAACGTCGCTTCCAAATTGGTTGTTTTGGCCCCGAAGATTGGATGGCGTTCAAAACAATGATCGAAATCAAAAGCTTCTGGCAATGGCGCAAAAGTGTGTCAATCAAAATGATGAAAATGCTTATTTAGGTTGGCTCTTTATGACGTGCTTTGACCCAGATTTTAACGAAATCAAATCGATTTTGGATGCTGCGAACGCCCGAGACCATCAATATTTTGAGCTTCCAAGTTTTGAATATACAAAAACACAGACAACGACCGGTTCCAAACGATGCACGGGGATTTCCTACACTTTTACGAAAACAACCTACAAAGACTTGCGTTTGCAATGTTATGAGGTGCTTTTCAATAAGAAATTTACGTCTTATGCGCATTACCAACAATTCATCGCCACTTGTATGAGCAATGATTTGATGTATTGGAAATTTATGAACACCTTACAAAAAGAAGACTTCGAAAAACTAAAAGAAACGCCCCGAAAATTATAGGAAATTCTCATTTTGACCAACAAATATATCGACACCGATGTTTTATCGGGTTCTTTTTATCGTTCGAAAGAACAGGCAGCAGTTTTTGTGCAGTGGATGGAAGCAAACGAAATTGTGCCAAGCACGCAGCTTGTTCCCTAAGCAATTGCAAGGCAATTCAATCCAAAACGAAGCAACGCTGAAAACACTCAACGCTTTAAAAATCTTGAGCAACCAGTTGACCATGGCTGAAATCATTGAGATGATACAACCAAAATCGATGGTTTCGCTTCCTCAAAATCCGCAAACGGAAGACATTTTAGCGCCTCAATATTTGGCTGCGTTTATGATGGTTTTTCATTACGAAGAATTGTTGAACCATCCTGACAAAGCTTTGATATTCAGTCTATTTCAATATTATTTTAAAAACAAACACATTTCGTGGTCATTCGAATATTTTATTGCGGATGTGCTCATTCAGTTAGATCGCGCCCGTGCCATCGACCTTTTTAGGCTGGAATTTGAAGACCCGCCCACCGTTGGAAGTTTTAGACGACATGGCTGTTTGGCCGCCCTCGTGGCACATGATTTTGAAAACAATGCCACCTTCATCGAAGATTGGTATTGGAAAGTGCATCGCAAAGATTTCAACCGCCGTCCAAAAGAAGGCGAATACATACTGCAACTTTTGCAATCGCAAAACGATGCCACAAGAGTGCTCTACAACAAAATTCTCCTCGACCAACGCTATCACAAACCTTAGTGTCATCGTAAAAGTATTGATGGATTTTTGCATGCTAGCCCAATCGTCAGATACTTGCGTAACTTAGGTGCAACCGCCCCCGCACATCCCTCTATTTTGCCATTCAAATCATTTTTGAGTGCTATTTCGGACCTTCATTCGTCCATAGTTCAAGTATCGTTCAAGTATGGCAACAACGTGTTTACTTGTAGGTAAATCTATAATAAGTCTATGGTGTCTTTATGGTGAGTCTATGAAAAAAGCATTTTTGATCGATTCATATTAGATTTATAATAGATTTTATTTACATTTACTCTACTTGAAATACGGAGCATCTATGGAGTATCTACGGAGTATCTATGGAGTATCCATATAGTATCTATACCGAAAAGCACAAGCGAAAAGACGGGATTGCTTAAACTTCTGAGGGTAATGTAAGCATGAATGAACAATGGCAAAAATCGGGACATAAAAGCCTTATTTTTTTGCAAGAAAACCAAGCTTGATGATGGGATGATTTCAAGTGATGATGAGATGGAAACGTTTTTAATTTAAAATAAAGACATGGCAAAAATCAACGACAACAAACTATTGAGCGGTGCGGTGGGCAACTTGGTGTTTCGAACCCTTGAAGGTCAACAGATTGTGCAAGCGGCACCAGGCAAAATCAGACAAAGCAAACGCACAAAACAGAGTGGTTCAGAATTCAGGCAATGCAGCAAATGGGGCAAACAGCTGCGGTGGCTTTTGCATGATTTCTTGGCACGACAAACCGATACCTACATGCACCGCCGCTTGACCACGGCTTTGTATCAAACCATTTTGAGCAACACCCAGTTGCTTGTGGGCGAACGGACTCCGTTCAATTGTGATATGAAAGGCATGGAAGGTTTTGAATGGAACACCCATTCGCCGATGCAAGCTTATTTTCAAGCCCCTTTGCAAACAACGATGCTTGACAGTGGCCATGTAGAGATTGCAATCCCGAGTTTTAAGCCCAATGAAGCCATCAAGTTTCCTAAAAGAATTCATGAAGTCGAATTGCTATTGTATGTTTTTGCCGTGCAAGATTTACAAAGCTACACGCTCTTGTCGAAAAACATCTTTGTGGCTCCCTTTCACAACAACCACACCCCAACGCAGCCGCAAACGTTCCAAACGGAAACCCCGATGCCCGCTGGCGCTTGGGTTTTGGCATTGGCAAAGCTTCAATTCTATACGCACAATGCTTTTGTGGGTAAAAAATATGAAAACACCGCACAGTTGAGCCCCACGCAAATTGTGTTTTCTAGGCGAGGTTGAGCGTTCGTGTTTTGAAAAATCAAATGAGGAAATGTAGCATCTCTAGATATTGTTTGAATGTTGATGGGATGCGGATGTTGATGAGGTGGGGATGTAGACATTTGTTGGAATAACTTTTGGAACAAAACCCAAAATCGGATACAATTTTTTAGTATTATTGTGAAACCAAAAATAAAAGCCGATGATTTATTTAGACCATGCAAGCACGACGCCTGTGGAAGAACGGGTTTTAGAGGAGATGATTAATAATTGTAAAAATTTAATGAATTTTAAAATTTGTAATAATTGTCTTTTCAAATAGTTCTAAAAATAAATACACAATTATTTAAGTTTTTGTTGAATAATTAATTTTCTAAGATATATTTTTACGAAAATTAATATAACCTTTTAAAAGCGACGTTTTAATAAAAAATGAATAGTACAATTCAAAATATTATAGATGAAATTATTGACCAATATGTCTATGCAGATGATACTCAAAGACCATGGATTATTGGTTTCAGTGGGGGAAAAGACTCAACAGTCATGTTACAATTAATCTGGAAAGCAATTTCTCAGATAAAGCAAATTACCGGTATAGTCAAAAGAGATATTTATGTTGTTTGCAATGACACGATGGTCGAAAATCCAATTATTACAGAATATGTTTACAGGGTTCTCGATAAAATAGAACAAGCTGCTGTTGAACAAGATATACCAATAAGGGTTGTAAAAACTATACCTAGATTAGAAGATTCATTTTGGGTAAATTTGATAGGCAAAGGCTATCCAGCTCCCAATAATGCGTTTAGATGGTGTACCGAACGATTAAAAATTAAACCAACATCTAGGTTTTTATTAGAGCAAGTCGATTTTTTTGGTGAAGCAATTATTTTAATTGGTACAAGAAGCGCTGAAAGCGCATCGCGTGCAAGGACAATGAAAAAACATGCCATAAAAGGAAAAAGATTAACGAAACACCCAACCCAACCAAATACCTTCATGTATGCACCAATACGAAATTTAAGCTTAGAAGAAGTTTGGTATATAGTAAATACTATGGAATCACCGTGGGGTTCAAATAATGCCGAGCTTTTTCAGATTTATTCGGATGCTAGTGCAGATGACTATGAGTGCCCAACTGTTGTAACTAATAAAGAACATAAATCATGTGGGCAAAGTCGTTTTGGATGTTGGGTATGTACTGTTGTCAAGGAAGATAAATCTATGACGGCATTAATTAATAATGGATTAACATGGTTAACACCTTTGTTAAAGTTTAGAAATGAATTAGCTGCTGAACGAAATATTATTGAACATAGGATGCCAGAGCGAAGAAATGGAACAGCAGCAATAAATGGGATGGGGCCATACTATCCTTGGTATAGAGCTAAAATATTAGAAAGACTTTTTGAAACGCAAAGTGAAATACAAAAAGAGAAACCTCATGTTGAATTGATTACAAATCAAGAATTAGTTGCTATACAAACTATTTGGTACAGAGATTTTGTTTTTAATCAAAAAGTTTCAGAATTATATCAAAAAGCATACAAAATAAAGTTAGACATGAAAGAACATAACGAAAAACAAGAAAAAGAGCTAGAATTGCTAAAAAAGTCCTGTGAAGACAATCCAACAGATTTTGATTTGATTCAGGAATTATTGACCCTTCAAAAAAACAAATCGCTTTTGAACAGAAAAAGAGGTTTGAAAGAGGATATAGAAAACCGTATTGAGGAGTACCTAAAGAAAGAATAATAATATGTACATTAAAGAAATTGAGTTAAACAACTTTAGAATATATAAAGGAGTCAACAAAATCATGTTGTCGCCTGAGAAAGACATAAATATAATTGTCGTCAGTGGTAATAATGGTTTTTGAAAAACTACTTTTTTAATGTCGCTTGTTTGGTGCCTTTATGGAAAAAACATGCAAAATGTTGATGAGCTATATAAGAAAGAAATAGGCGGAAGTTATGGCAAGTATATTGGCAATAGCTTAAATAGACTAGCAAAGGCCGATGATGAAACTAAATTTTCAGTTTCAATAACTTTTAGAGATGTAAAAATTCCTGAAATCACTTGTAATGAAATTAGGATTACAAGAACTTTTGATACTGTAACAAGCACAAGTGATAAAGTTGAAGTACTTGTTGATGGTTTTCAAAATGAGTTAATCCAAGATTTAACGACCGAAGGAAAGCAAGATGGCGAAGAAATTTTTATACGTGATTTTATTCTACCTATAGAAATTGCGAAGTTTTTCTTTTTTGATGCTGAAAAAGTTGTCGCCTTAGCAGATCTAAATTCTGAAACAGAGCAAAGAAGAATGTTAAGCAAAGCATATACTGAAGTATTGGGAATAAAAAAATATGAAGACTTGAAAGATCAGCTTGAGTATATTCAAGATGAGTATAGAAATAAGTCAGCAAAAGGTACTGAAAAAAAAGAGTTTAATGATATTAATGCTAATTTAGAAAATAAATTAATTGAAATTGATGATATAGAAAAATTAATACAAATCATCAATGACGAGAAATTAGAAAAATCGATAGCATCGAATGATATTCAAAGAAAACTCATTCAAGAAGGAAACCAAATGACTCTTGAACAATTAAATAAATTAAAAGAAGAAGAAAGTGGATTAAATAATAAACTTTCGCAACTTCAAGACGACCTAAAAGAACTTTTCGATTTTATCCCTTTTGGTCTTGCGGGCGAAACTTTAATGGAAGTTGCAATACAATTAACTAACGAGAAAAACTACAGAACTAACAAGTTTATTCAAGAAGATGTTGGTGAAAAAACAAACAAAATACTTGATGACATTGAGCAAGAGAAAAAATCGTTTCCAACAGCAATTCCAACGGAGATTAGAAATTTTTACGAGAACCAAATTAAAAACTTAGTAAGAAAACACTTTTTTGCTGATACACCTGAATTGCAGTCAAACTTTGAAGCATTACACGATTTTTCAGATGCTGAAACCAACGAGTTAAATGGTTTATTAAATAACTTAAAACACACTTTTAAAGAAGCGTTTACGCGTTTGAATGACGAATATTCTCGCTCAAAAAATCAATTAGACGCAATCAGAAGAAAGATTAGGGATGCTGAAAAAGATGCAGAAGATGAATATATTTCTAATTTGAGAATCGAAAAAGAACGTTTAGACTTACGAGTAATGTCTATCGAAAAAGACATTTATGATTTCAAAGAGAAAATTGGAGGCTTAAAGAATGACATCAAAACTTTAAAACAAAGACAAGAAGAGTTAAGAAAGAAAATTGATGATTCTAGGAAATATAGTGCAAAAGAAGAAAAAGCACAAGAAGTAATTGGTCGTTTAAAAGGATTTATAAAATCATTCAAAGAGGAAAAGAAAAAATCTCTTGAATCTAATATATTGAATGAGTTAAATATTTTGATGCACAAAAAAGGTTTCATCAAAAAAGTTGTGGTTGATATTAATCAATCTGGTGATGATGTTGATATTAATTTATACAATTCGAGAAATGAAAAGATTGATAAAGGCTCGCTTTCAATGGGTGAAAGGCAAATGTATGCTTCTGCACTTTTAAAAGCATTGGTTGATGAATCTGACATTGAATTTCCAGTTTTCATTGATTCTCCAATGCAAAAATTTGATCGTGACCACGCAGAAAATGTAATTAAAGAATTTTATCCAAATGTTTCTAAACAAGTAGTGCTCTTCCCATTGATTCATAAAGAATTGACTGAAAGTGAATTCAACTTACTGAAACCTAAAATTAGCAAAGCATATTTAATACATAATGTCAGTACAGACGCTTCAAAATTTGTGGAATCTAATCCAGACCAATTAATCAAAACATACAACGAGCTATATGCAAATTAATGTAAAAACTTCGGAAAGAAATAAAGAAGTGGTTTCCTCGCTATCTAAAAAGATACTTGGTGGCGCTACTGAGAATGTAATTGCAAGAATAGCACTTGGCTATTCTTTACAAAATGGAAGAAAGTTCAGTAATACTGAATTTAATTTATACGATTCAAAAGGTAAAGAATACAAAGACCATGTTTTATTTGATGCGAGACATAAGGACTTTTATATTGCTTTGATATCCCAACACTACGGCGTTTACAAAACTCATGAGAATGTTCCGAAATACGTAAAACTTCATATTGACCACGGTCTAGAGTTAATGGATAATTTGTTCAACAACAATAATAATTATACATTTTTTGATTTTTTAATAGAACATTTAGACAAAGGAATAGCAATGCTTGATACAGTGACAGTAAGTTTAGATGCAGTAAAAAACAATAGTCAAAATATTGAGAAAACATTTTTTAAAGAATCCATTAAAATAAATGTTGGTAAAAATAGTATTGGTGAAGATATTTTACTCGGTTTCAATGATACTAATATTTATAACAACTGTCATATTGCTGTTGCAGGAAGTTCGGGGACTGGAAAAACACAATTTGCTTTAGAGTTGCTTAATCAAATAAGTAGTGAATCCAATCATCATGTGAGTTTTATTTACCTTGATTTCAAAGGTTTAAAAGATGATGATTTAAAGTATTTTCAACCATTCTTTGATAAAACGAAATCGTCATTCATTGATGCTCCAAATACCCCATTTCCTGTAAATCCACTGTCATTTATTGACAGTATCAATGAAGTAAATAAGCAAATGGGAGTTGATAAATTTGTGGACATCATTTGTAAATATTCAAATATTGGCATAAAACAAAGAGGAACATTACGTGATGCTACTTTGGAAGCCTTTTTAAGCAAAAAAACTGGAGAGTACCCAAGTTTTCCTGAAATTAATGAAAAACTTTTAGAAATTGTAGGCGACAAAAGAGATACTTTAACAGAAATTATTGATGAATTAAGTCGTTACAATATTTTTAAAGAACCAAAAAAGGGAGCAACCTTTTTAAATCAAAATTTTTATTTGTCATTATCAGGCGATTTATCAAATTCAGTACGTTTCACTTCATTGTTTTTGATTATAAATTACATCTACAACACTTTTATGAATATGGAAAGCACACCAACCGAAAACGGTTTTAGAGGTATGCGATACGTATTATTGATTGATGAAGCACACGTAATTTTTAAAGAGAAGAAATATCAAGATATTTTGGAAAAAATCCTTCGTGAAATACGTTCAAAAGGCGTTTCTGTAATAATGCTTTCACAGGGAATTGACGAGTTTAACCAATCCAACTTTGACTTTTCAAGTATGTGTGAAATGTCATTCTTGTTGGATATTAAAGATAAAACAAACACAAAATCTATCAATAAATTCCTAGGACTTAGCGACAAAGACGGAATAAAAGCAGCAAGAAGCCTTGAAAAAATCCAAAAAGGTCAAGCTATTTCCAATATTAAAGAATTTACAAAAGGTGAGTTATTTGAATTGAAACAATTTTATAACGGTTAACTTTGCAAGCAAAAAATACTAAAATGAATCAACAATTCACACCAATACCAATATCTGATTTAAAATTAGATTTGTTTAATCCCCGTCTTCCTAAATCAAAACAAGGGAAAGACGAGAAATCGGTAATAGAATTTATGCTTTTGGAAGCAGCTACATTGGAATTAATGTTGGCAATAGCTGAAAATGATTTTTTTGCAGGCGAATTGTTGTTGGTTGTAAAAGACGAAACTGAACAGGGAAAACATATCGTTATTGAGGGGAATAGACGTTTAACGGCAGTAAAATTATTGCATAATCCAGAACTGACCTCGGTAAAAAAGATTGCAACAAAAGAAATTGTTGATAATGCCAAATTCAAACCAACAGAATTACCTTGTTTGGTTTTTGAAGATAAAAGTAAAATACTTAAATATCTTGGATTCAGACATATCACAGGAATAAAAGCATGGAGATTGCTTGAAAAAGCAAGATACTTGTTTGAGTTACGAAATAGCAATGATTTTCAAAACTTATCTTTTTTGGATGCTTCTCGTGAAATTGCCAAAATGATCGGAAGTACATCAGCGTATGTAAAAAGACTTTTAATCAGTTTTGAGTTATACAAAGTTGTTGAAGATGAGGCATTTTACCAAATTGAAGGTTTGAATGACACTCGTTTTTTCTTAAACTATTTTACTGACAGTTTAAATAAAGATAATATCCGTAATTTCATCAATGTTGATATTAATTCTGAAACACCTTTGAAAAATCTTGACAATGAACATTTAAATAAACTAACACATTGGTGGTTTGAGAAATCAGAAGGACAATCAAGAGTTTTGGGAGATAGTGAGGGTTTAAAATTATTAGACAAAGTTATTGGACACGAAGAGGCTTTAATAGCTTTTGAGAGAGGTTTAAGTATTTATGAAGCTTATGAAATTACAGATGATTTTGATATTCAATTTGAAAACAGAATAAGAGAAACCTTAAAAGGAATTGAAAAAGCACATATACTTACGCCAAAAGTTAAAAAATTCTACACAAAATTTAGCGAAGATATACAAACTATTAAAAGTACTGTTGAAATTTTAGAGACTTCGTTTAACATAAAAACCAAGTAAGATATGGCAGTTTCTTTTGATGATAAATTTAGTGTTTGTATTCAGAATTTTACAAATATAAGTAAGCCCGATTATACAAAGTCTGAACTTAATTATTATGCGGATTTTGTTGAATTAACTTCATTGTTTTCAAATCAGGATGGGATAACTTTAGGAGATATTCAAGATAGATTTTTTGGTGAAAAGGATTATGAAAATGCAGGGAAACGAGACGAAGATGAAATTTTTCTTCAAGATATTTTTCAAATCATTTCTGAACGAGTTTTTATTTATGAAAATGATTATCCATTTTCATATTCTGAAAGTGAAATTTTAACTTTGAAACCAGACTTAAATACCAACAACAAACTTTATCTATCACTGTTAATTTCTTCTAAACTAAATATTTTTAATGAATTTAGAGCAGATTTAACAACTGATTTTGAAACAATTTCATATTCTGTATTGAAACAATTTTTACCAACAAATTCAAAAGTCAAAGAATTTGGAAAAAATACAGAATACGTAGGAAACGCCATTGAAAAAATTAAACAATTAGCTGAAGATTTAGATTTAACGATCGATGATTATGAATTAAGCCAAGTTGGAGAAAGAAACAATCAAGAGCGTGGTTTAGATATTATTGGATGGCTTCCTTTTAATGATAAATGTGGTAATAAAATTATTCTCTTATGTCAATGTGCTTGTGGAAAACAATACGAATCTAAACAGCACGATACTAGACGGTTTGAGAACTATTTGAAGTTTTATAAGACAAAACCACAACATACAATGTTTATTCCACATTCCCTAATAAATGTTCGCGCTAAGAAGTTTTATCATTCAGACTATATAGAAAAAGAGTATTTAATTTTTGAACGAAAAAGAATTCTAGAATATCATAAAGACGATACATTTGAAAATTTAGATTCATGTAAAATTGTAAATAAGCTTATTGAATTTGGAAAAAATTCATAAATCTTCTCATTC
>JBEILV010000010.1:0-31755 GCA_040379105.1 Flavobacterium sp. | reverse complement strand
TTTATTTTACATCCATCAATTCAACATCGAAAATCAAGGTCGCATCTGGCGGAATCACGCCTCCTGCACCGTTTTCGCCATAACCTAAAAAAGAAGGAATCACAAAACGTGCTTTGTCGCCAACTTGCAACAGCGCAATGCCTTCATCCCAACCTTCTATCACCTGACCCACGCCCAAAGTGAATTCAATTGGATTTTTCCTTTTGTAGGAACTGTCAAAAACACGCCCGTTTTCTAAAGATCCTTCATAATGAACAGCTACTTTTCTGCCTTTTTCTGCACTTTTACCATTGCCTTTTTGAATCATTTTGTAGCGCAAACCAGAAGCAGTTTTTTCAAATCCTGCCGCCAATTTCTCCATCGATTCCAATGCAGCTTGCTTTTTTGCAGCCAATTTTTTTTCTCTAGAACCTTCAAAAGTTCTGAAAGCCTCAATCGCATTCCAAGATTTTGCCTCCTCGCCTACTCTTACAATCTCTAATTGATCAATCAAATCGCCTTGTGCAATCGCATCAACAACCTCTTGACCTTCTACCACAAATCCGAAAACAGTGTGTTTATTGTCTAGCCATGAAGTTTCAGTATGTGTAATAAAAAACTGCGATCCATTCGTACCTGGTCCAGCATTTGCCATCGATAAAACTCCCGCGCGATTGTGACGCAAACTAGCATCAAATTCATCATCAAATTGATAACCTGGTCCGCCTGTGCCTTGCCCTTTTGGACAACCGCCTTGAATCATAAAATCTGAAATAACACGATGAAATTTTAATCCGTCATAGTAAGGTTTGCCCATTGGTTTTGCTGAATTTTCCAACTGACCTTCCGCCAATCCGACAAAATTTCCAACAGTTCCTGGTGTTTTATCGTGTGTAAGTTTTACCAAAATATTGCCTTTTGAGGTTTTAAAATTGGCATAAATCCCGTCTTGCATGTTTTTTGTTTTTAAAATTATGACGGCAAAAGTACGAATAATGTTTCTTTTCAAAGAGTTGTTTGTGGTTTGGCTTCGCAACAAAAACGAAAATTTGAAAATAATGCTGTATTTTTGAAACCAAAATCGACCTCAATCAAAAAAATCCTTGAAATGAACAGCATTTTTAACTCAGATGACAATTTGCAATTGCAAAAAAGAATTCAGCAGCTCAGCCCCACTTCCAAGGCTTTATGGGGAACGATGAATGCAGCGCAAATGCTTTCGCATTGTCAAGCACCTTTAGATTTGACTTTTGGAACACTGACCATAAAAACCAATTTCATCATGAGAATTGTGGGAAAAATGCTCAAAAACAAAGTGTTGCAGGGAAGAAGTTTTAAAAAGAACAGTCCCACTGTGAAAGAATTTATTCGTTCGGAACACGTCTCTTTTGACGAAGCCAAAAAAACGCTTTTGGAAAGTTTGAATTTTGTTTTGACAGAAGGCGAAAAAGCAATTAAAGTTAAAAAACATCCCTTTTTTGGAGCATTAACCACCGAAGAATGGGATGCTTTGCAATACAAACATTTGAATCATCATTTAAAACAATTCGGAGTTTAAACCCAATTTACATCAGCTTTATACATCATGCGCATCGATATTATTACTGTTTTACCTGAATTATTAAAAAGCCCGTTTGAAGCTTCTATTTTAAAAAGAGCCATTGACAAAGGAATTGTGTCCGTCCATTTTCACAATTTAAGAGATTATGCCACAAACAAGCATAAAAATGTGGACGATTATCAATTTGGCGGTGGTGCAGGTATGGTTTTAATGATTGAACCTATAGATTTGTGCATCAGTAAATTAAAATCAGAAAGAAACTACGACGAAATCATCTATATGACTCCAGATGGAGCCACTTTCAATCAATCGATGGCGAACCAACTTTCTTTATTAGAAAACATCATCATACTTTGCGGTCATTATAAAGGTGTGGACCAACGCGTTCGTGATCAATTTATTACGAGAGAAATTTCCATAGGCGATTTCGTATTGTCTGGTGGCGAATTGGCTGCTGCGGTGGTTTCTGATGCCATTATTCGATTGATTCCGGGAGTTTTAAGCAATGAAACGTCGGCTTTGACCGATAGTTTTCAAGATAATTTACTTTCTGGTCCAATTTACACAAGACCTGCCGAATACAAAGGCTGGAAAGTGCCCGATGTTTTGTTGAGTGGGCATACCGCAAAAATTGAGCAATGGCGAGAAGACGAAGCCTACAAACACACACAAGAACGCCGACCTGATTTGTTAGAATAATTAGAATGCTAAAATATTTTATTTAATTATCTAATTGATTTTTAATCAATTGCTTGTTGATGGCCTTTACCAAAGACGGTCCTTCGTAGATAAATCCTGTATAAAGTTGCACCAAACTTGCGCCCGCCGCCAATTTTTCGAGCGCGTCTTCTGGGCTGTGAATGCCACCCACACCGATGATCGGAAAAGCATTTTGACTTTCATTTGCCAAAAATCGAATCACTTCCGTAGCTCTTTTTGTTAGTGGTTTCCCGCTCAAACCACCCGTTTCTTCTTTATTTACAGAAGTTAGTCCTTCTCTTGAAAGCGTTGTGTTTGTGGCTATGACACCCGCAATTTTTGTAGTCTTCACAATATCAATAATATCTCGCAACTGTTCGTCGGTCAAATCTGGAGCAATTTTCAATAAAATAGGCTTTGTCTTGGTTTTCAATTCGTTGGCGTCTTGCAACTTTTGCAACAAAGCAGTGAGTGGTTCTTTGTCTTGCAACGACCGAAGGTTTGGCGTATTTGGCGAACTCACATTCACTACAAAATAATCTACATAAGGAAACAAGGCTTCAAAACAAATCATATAGTCCGTTGCGGCATCTTCGTTGGACGTCCATTTATTTTTTCCAATGTTTCCACCAATCAATACATTTTTATTGACTTTCAATCGTTCAACAGCATCGACCACGCCCCCATTATTGAAACCCATTCGATTGATAATGGCATGGTCTTCTTTCAAACGAAACAAACGTTTTTTAGGATTTCCCTCTTGTGGTTTTGGAGTGATGGTGCCGATTTCAATAAATCCAAAGCCAAAATTAGACAATTCACGATACAATTTGGCATCTTTATCAAATCCTGCTGCCAATCCTACTGGATTCTTAAAAGTCAATCCAAAAACATTTCTGCTCAACCTCGGATCATTGATATGGTAAAATTTTTGGAACAAAAAACCCATGAAGGGAATTTTATGCAAAACACGAATGATTGAAAACGTGAAATAATGCACTTTTTCGGGATCAAACTGAAATAAAAATGGACGAATAAAAAGTTTATACATGTTGTTGTGTTGAAGTGTTGCAAAAATAAGTAATTATCGCATTTTTTGATCAAATTAATTAAGTAGAATTAGACCATCAACATGAATGTGATCTTGCTTAAAAAAATGTACTTTTGAAAATTCTAAAAAGTGTCTATTTTGAATACCAATTCCGATCATTTTCATCCATTTTCTAGTGATGTTTCGACTTTAGAAAATCCCGATTTGTTTACATTTCCGTTCTATTATGAGCCACATCCATTAGCCATTCAGGCGGCAAAAGAGTTGCAAAATTACCTCGAGAATCAGAAAGATTTTGAACATAATTTTGGTTTAGACCAACATCAAAATGGGCTCGTGATTGGGAAAATGTTTGGGGTTTTGGTCGTTAAAAACAACAACAATGAACGAGGATTTTTAGCTGCATTTTCGGGAAAATTGGCAGAAAGCAATCATCATTGGTATTTTGTACCACCTGTTTTTGATTTATTAGAAAACGATGGTTTCTTTAAAAACGAAGAGGATCTTTTAAATCAAATCAATCGCAAAATTGAAGCATTAATACAAAGCAAAAACTATCTTGAAGCACAACAAGCATTGCATGATGTGCGGGACAGTGCTAAAACTGATCTTGAGCGACAAAAAGAAATCATCCGACTAAAAAAAATAGAACGTGATGCCATTCGAAAAGAAAATGCCACAGATGAATCGCTTGAAATTTCTTTGAAAGAAGAGAGTAAAAAAGAAAATATTTTACTCAAGAAAATGACGCAATATTGGCAACATCTTCAAAAAGAGGCGCAAAATCGTTTAGATGTTTTTGAAAAAGAACTACAGTTTCTAAAGGAACATCGCAAACAAAAATCGAGCGAATTACAGCAGATAATATTTGATCATTATTCCTTTTTAAATGCCCATCGTCAAACAAAAAGTTTGGGTTTGATTTTCGAAAACAATCCTCCCGCAGGCGCAGGCGAATGTGCTGCGCCAAAACTCTTGCAATATGCCTATCTTCATCATTACGAACCGATTGCGATGGCTGAATTTTGGTGGGGACAAGGGCCAAAATCTGAAATTAGAAAGCATAAACTTTTTTATCCTGCTTGCAGAAGCAAATGCGAACCCATTTTAAACCACATGTTAGAAGGTTTAAACGTGGAGCTGAACCCGATGTTGGATGAGCCGCACTTTGAGAAAAAAATCAGTGTTATTTATGAAGACGATGTTTTGGCAGTGGTGGTAAAACCTACTGAATTTCTTTCGGTTCCTGGAAAAAATGTGCAAACATCGGTGTTTACGGAAGTACAAAAAATGTTTCCAAATGCAACAGGTCCGTTGATTGTTCATCGTTTGGACATGTCCACTTCAGGTTTACTTCTGATTGCAAAAACCGAAGACAGTTATCAAAATTTGCAATCTCAATTTATAAAGCGAACCATTGAAAAAAGATACGTGGCACTGCTAGATGGTATTGTTAAAATTCCAAATGGCGAAATCAATTTACCACTGCGGGTCGATTTAGACCATCGTCCGCATCAACTGGTTTGTTACGAACATGGAAAAAACGCCGTGACTAAGTTTGAAGTTGTTGAAATTAAAAACAAACAAACACGCATCTACTTCTACCCCATTACGGGTCGAACGCATCAACTTAGAGTGCATGCGGCGCACCCTTTGGGCCTGAATACACCCATTGTGGGCGACGATTTGTACGGGCAAAAAAAAGATCGTTTATGCTTACACGCCGAGCTTATTTCTTTTTCACATCCTCAAAATGGCGAACACTTGACATTTTCTGAGCCTGCTGATTTTTAAATTGAATGCTGTTCAATATGCTAGCAGAAACTATATACATACTTAGTTATCAAACATTTAAAAATACATAAGGCTTTTGTTGATGACCTATTGCTTATGTGTTTTTTTTATAAAAATACTGAACTCGGCTTGGTTTTTTTTAATAAATGAACCTTTTTAAATCATTTGACCATCATTCGGCTGCAAGTTAGATGGATTGTTTTTTTTAAATCAACCGAGATAAAACTCAAAAAAACAATACTAATTGGCTGTATAATCATAATTGAAACCGATCACTTTTTGAACAGATACGATTTTAATTTGTTGGGCACTTTTCACTTTAAAACTACTAATTTAGATTGTAGCAAAACGTGCTGTGGGCTAGATTAAAAAAACAAATAGCTTCTTGGAGTTCAAATCCGTACATTTGCAAAAAAAAGTATGCCGACCTTTCTAGATTTTGATTTGCCCAAATCGTTGCAACGCGCTGTTGATGCCTTAGGATTGACAACTCCCACGCCTATTCAAGAAAAATCGATGCCCGTGATTTTATCGGGTCGCGATATGGTAGGTATTGCGCAAACAGGCACTGGAAAAACGTATGCTTACTTGCTACCGATTTTAAAACAATGGAAATTTTTACCTACGCAAACTCCTCGTGTTTTGATTTTAGCACCAACAAGAGAATTGGTCGTTCAAATCACAGCTGAAGTAGAAAAATTGACCGAATTTATGTCCGTTCGGGCTTTGGGTGTCTATGGCGGAGTCAATATAAATACGCAAAAAACAGCTGTTTATCAAGGCATTGATATTTTGGTTGGTACTCCAGGACGTGTGATGGATTTGGCTTTAGACAACGTAGTTCGGTTCGATGCTTTGCAAAAATTGGTCATTGACGAATTCGATGAAATATTAAATCTAGGGTTTCGGGCGCAAATCACTGCTATTTTGGCGATGATGACAGAAAAAAGACAAAACATTTTGTTTTCTGCCACCATGACCGATGATGTAGATGCAATGATTGATGAATATTTCAACATTCCAGAGGAAGTGAGTTTGGCACCCTCGGGCACGCCCATTGAAAAAATTGAACAATATTTTTATCGTGTTCCGAATTTCACTACAAAACTTACTTTGCTGATTTCCTTATTGCAAGAGGAAGAAACTTTCAACAGAGTATTGATTTTCATTTCAAATAAACGCATTGCCGATTTGGTTTTTGATCAACTTGAATCGGAATTTCCAGACCAATTCGGCATCATTCACTCCAATAAATCACAAAATTATCGTTTGAACACGATGGCACAATTCCAAGCAGGCGAAATTCGGGGCATTGTGACGACAGACGTTATGGCGAGGGGTTTGGACATTCGAGACATTTCACATGTGATCAATCTTGAATTTCCTGAAATTCCTGAGCAATACATTCACAGAATCGGTAGAACAGGACGTGCAGATGCAACAGGCATTGCCATCAGTTTGGTCAGTCCAAAAGAGGAAGAATTACAAATTGAAGCAGAAATGTTAATGGACAAAGAATTGACAGAAATTACTTTGCCCGAGATTGAAATTTCTGATGTTATTTTGCCTTTTGAAAAGGAAAAAGTGAAAGTAAAATTCTTGCTGAAAAAGCCAAAAATGGACGGCGGAGAGGCTTTTCATGAGAAAAAAGAAAAGAACAAAAAAGTGAACCTTGGCGGTCCTGGCAAAAGAAATCCAAAAGTAAAAGTACACAACCGAAACGCTGTGAAAACGAAAAAGAGAAAGGGATAATTTAATAACTATATCATTGGTAGTCATTAAATTAAAACTATAAAAAAAACATTATTTGTCAGTTTTGGGAAGTCCAATTCGTTTTAAAACATCGTTGGCTTTAGCCAGCTTTTTTGGAAACAAAACAGTTTCTTTATATTTCTCTAAAGCTTTATCAATCACCACGATCGGTGTTTTTCTATTATTTAATTCTTCTATTGTCATAATGAGTTTATTTTTTTCGTTTAACAACAAATCCTTCAAAATCTGAATTCTTATCAAATTTACACCATTGATTTACTTTTTCACCATAAATTTAAAAATCATTTTCAACTTGACTCAAATATTTATTAATTCCCATTCGATAAAGTCTTGTTCTAGAATCCGTACTACCGGTTGCATAAACCCAAGCATCAGGATTCAAATCTGTAAATGCATAAACAGCTGATACCACGGTTGCTAAGACTTTTTCTGTATCATTATTATTAGTTACGATGGTATCATCTATTGTTCCCGTTTCTTGATTTTTATCGCCAAAAGCTAAGTTGAAAAAACCTTTTAAATTGGTTTCTTTTATTTCGATTATTTTGGTAATCTTTCCTTTAGGACCTTCACTAATAAAATTAAATACGGTTAAATCTTCTTCAGCATTTAATTGATATTTCGGATTGTTCATGAATCAATTTTTATCTAATTCAAATTTATACAAATTATTACAACTTGATCTTTACGAAAAAGCAATTTTAATTCACTTTTCATGAATTTTATTTCATTTTCAACAAATCTACCAACTTTTTTGTGAGTGTTTTTCTAGCATATTTATCAATTCCAACCGGCGAAACTTGCAAGATGCCAGATTGAAATTGTTGGTATAAATGTTCAATTTGTAGCTTTAATTGGTCTTTTTGATCATATTCAAAATAAGTACCTGTTTGCGTTTTTCTCAATATTGAAGCCACATCGGAACCTTCGGGACCAAGCGCAATAATAGGTCGATGCGTTTTTAAATATTCAAATAATTTTCCAGGAATAATGCACTTAGTTTGTTCAGAATCAATTTCGATTAACAACAAAACCTGCGCGCTTTTTTGAATTTTAATCGCTTCCAAATGAGAAACATATCCTGCATTTTCAACAAATGTATCTAATTTGAATTCGGAAAGGGTTGCCAAAATTTCTGGACTTGTTCTTCCCACTAGTTTCAATTGAAAATCATTTCGGAATTGTTGATTTTCATGGCAAATTTCGCTCAATGCTTTCCATAAAATCCTAGGATTTCGTTCAGACAACAACGTTCCGATGTGCGCCAACGAAAATTTTACATCTAAAGAAGCTGTCGCATTCGATATTTCATCGTCGTAACCATTTGTAATGACGTGAATCGGCTTTTTGGTTTTCAATAAAAATTCGTTTCTCGTCACATGGCTTGTCACGATGATGGCATTCGCTTTTTGTAAAACTTCTGCCTCTAATTTTTCATGTTTTTTTTGTGCCCTAGCAGACAATTGTAACGACTGATGATAGCTGATGGTAGTCCACGGATCACGAAAATCGGCAATCCAGCGAATGCTTGTTTTCTCTCGCAAAGACAAGCCAATCAAGTGCAAGCTATGCGGTGGTCCTGTTGTAATGACTGTGTCAATTTTTTGTTCAGCAATGATTTTTTGCAATGCTTTTACGGCGGGTTTGACCCAAAAAATTCTCGCATCGGGAATGAACAAATTGCCTCTCATCCACAACAAAAATTTTTCTGTGCGGGTCATTTTTCTTGCAGAAGGCAAAAAACCAGCCCGCATTTGATTCGTTTTTTTGGGTGCAAAAATTTGAGCGATTTGATACGGTTCAAAAAAATCTTGTTTGATGATTTGTACTTCTTTTGAAACTTCTTTTTCCAAATTCAAATCTAAAATTGGATAATTGGGTTTTGAAGGAATGAAAACAACAGGTTCAAAACCCAAAGAAGGCAAATATTTCACAAATTTCAACCATCGTTGCACTCCCGGACCTCCCGCTGGAGGCCAATAGTAGGTAACAATCAATATTTTTTTGAGTGGTTTCAATGGTTACGCACTTTGTTTTTTGGAATCTTTATAAGCCAAAAACAAACCACCCATCAATAACAATCCAAAAACAATAGAACTCATCAAAGCAATGCGGCTGCCCGTTTTGACAACTTCTGGTTCGAATGAAAAGACGATGTTTTTTGCATTTTTAGGAACAATCAAACCCCTCAAAACATAATTCACATTAAAAATTTCAGCTTCGTTGCCATCAATCGTTGCTTTCCAACCATTTTGATAATACAATTCAGAAAACACAGCCACTCCCCCCTCTTTGTTGTTTTGAATCTGATATTCCAATCGATTGGGAAGATACTTTGTCAAACGAATGGTTTGCGTTGAATCAATAGGCGAAAAAGTCATTGATTTCAATTTTGATGCAATTTCTGGATGATCTTGTTCATTAATTAAAGCCGTATGATCGGAGTCAAATTCTTTTAGACCTTTCATCACTGCGCCGGCCGATGGATGCACCACCACATTGCTCACAAACCATGCATTGCCATTGGCAAAGGTATTGAGAGAATACAAATCTTGTCCCTGATTGCTTTGAATGATGTATTTCACGTTCAACATATCCAAGATTTCATTATTGCCCTTTGCAATCTGATAATCGTATAATTGTTGTACTCTTTGCGGTTTCACAGCACTGTAACCACCAATTGATTTATGAAAATAGGACGTTCGGGCACTCGACATCCCTGCTTGAGGTTCGAAAACTCGGTAATGAAGGTCTTTATCTGCCAAAATTTCTTTATCAATTTTTGTGGCTTCAAAAGGTTGATCCATCACTCTTTTTGAAACAAAACTTTCTTCATTGACATAATTTTGAGCAACCAAAACCAAATCGAGGACCATCAAAAGTCCAATGGCAACAACCGCTATTTGTTGATTGATTTTCTTTAAGAAAAATCCCCATAAAAGCAACATTGCCAACACGATAAGCAATGAAGTTCGCATCAAATCAGAACTGTACATGGCTGCTCGGTCTTTTTTCAAAGCTTGCAAAATTTCATGAGCAAAATTAGCATCGTAAGCTTCCGTGAATGATTGGGTTAAATAAGCATCTACGCTTCCTTCAAAATTAAAAAACGATTTACCTATCCACAAAATCAATAAAAAACCTAAAGTGAACAAACTTGCTTTTGTCAAACTAGATTTTTGGAACTCTGACGAAGATTTGAAGAATGCATGTAAGCCCAAAATGGCTAAAACAGGTACACACATTTCCAAAATGACTTGAATAGATGAAACCGCCCTGAACTTATTATACAAAGGAAAATAATCAATGAAAAAGTCAGTAAGCATCGGAAAGTTTTTACCCCAAGATAAGAACAAAGCACCAAGAGCACCCGCTAAAAACACATATTTGATTTTTCGCTGTTCTGCAAACAATCCTAAAATGGCTAAGAAAAATAAAATAGCTCCGATATAAGCTGGTGCTGCCACAATCGGTTGGTCGCCCCAATAAGTAGGCATTTGTTCAGCAAAACCTAATGCTTGGTCGGGTGAAGCACCTAAACTCAAAACATAATCATAAACGTTACTTTTCTCGTCTAATTTTTCTGAATTTCCACCACCAAACAATCTTGGAGCCACTAAATTTAAGCTTTCTGCTTTTCCGTAACTATATTCTGTGATGTATTCGTAGCTCATGCCTGTTTTGGTCTCGATTGGACTTCCGTCAGGATTTACTGTCAATTCATTTTGTCCACGGGTACTAAATGAAGCGTATTCGGCTGTGGCTAAAAGACTTGTAGCATTCAAACCCAAACTCAAAATGCCCGCTAAAACCAAAACTCCCAAACTTTCAAATAAGAATTTAAATTGGCGTTGTTTTGCATAATGAACCACATAATAACCAACTAAAATGAGAATAAACAAAAATAAATAGTATGTCATTTGCGGGTGATTGGCTTGAATTTCCAATCCAGCCGCCAACAATGTTAACAATCCGCCCAATAAGATTCTTTTTTGAAAAACTAGTAGCACTCCAGCAACCACTAGCGGCATGTAAGCAATGGCATGGGCTTTTGCATTGTGACCAACTCCCAGAATTATAATTAAATAAGTGGAAAACCCGAAAGCCAATGCTCCGAAAAATGCTTTCAAAGGATCAATTTTCATGACCAAAAGCAAAACATAAAATCCAAGAAAATAAAGGAATAAATAATCTGCGGGACGAGGTAAAAATCGTAAAAAACCGTCAATACTTTTAATGTAGTTGTGCGGATATTTTGCACCCAATTGATAAGTCGGCATTCCTACAAAAGCGGAGTTTGTCCAATAGGGTTCTTCATCAAATTGAGCCCGAAAATCATTTTGTTCTTTTGCCATGCCAGTATATTGCACAATATCTGACTGATAAATAACTTTATTTTGAAGTACAGGATAAAAATAAAGGAGTGCAACCATCACAAATCCGAGCAAAGCAAGTAAATGTGGCAACAATTTTTTGGGATTCATCATTATTTGGTGGTTTTATGAGCAAATCTATTCAATTTCTTCAAAATCGATGTATTCGCCTACTTTTTTTGATTCTTTGTTAGGTTTTGTTTGTGTTGAGTTGTTTTGCGCTTCTTGGTTTCTTTGCGCCTGATTTTCAAAAGATTGATGCATCGAACGAGACATTTTCTCTGCCATTTTTTTCATTAAAAAAGGCGCGAGCAATCGCAAAATAAATTTAAAAACATACCAACAAACTACAATAATTAAGATGGTTCTAAGGGTACTGATCAACGATGCTTCTATCATTTCAGGATGAAAATTTCTATTTATCTCGCAAAAATAAGATTCATTAATAAATAAAGCCATAAATTATAGTATTTTTGGGAACCAATATTTTAATCCAAAATTCGTAAATGAAATATTTTGTATTATCCTTTTTATTTTCTCTATACGCAATTGCAAGCTTTGGTCAATACACCGATGTAATCAATTCAAATCGTCCGGGCGAATCCCAGACGGCTTATGCTGTGGGTCGCAATGTGTTTCAAGCTGAAGTAGGCATGTATGCTATTCGAGAAAAGCATGATTTGCAACGATATACTGCCAATGGTTTTGGTACCAATTACGCTTTCAGATTTGGTTATTTTAAAGAACAATTAGAATTTATTGCTGAACTTGAACACAAAGTAGCGTATTTTAAAGCTCCGTTAAAAAGTGCTGACAGAAGCGGTCTCAGAAATGTTACTTTGGGCGCAAAATATATGTTTTTCGATCCTTATGAATTTTTTGAGCAAGAAGAGCCTGATTTAATGAGCTATCACAACAATTATAAGTTCAAATGGCGCAATCTTATACCAGCCATTTCTGTTTATGCGGGAGCCAATATTAATTATAGAAATCCTTTCACTTTTCAAAAAGATCCCGGGTTAAGTCCGAAACTGATGGTTATTATGCAAAGCAATGTCATTCAAGATTGGGTTTTGGTTGGAAACATTATTGTGGACAAAATCACCACAAGTTTTCCTTCGTATGGAGGAATTTTGACCGTCACTAGAGGTTTTAATCCAAGATTGACCGCTTTTTTAGAATTGAAAGCCATCAAAAGCGATTTTTACGCAGATGGCGTGATCACAGGTGGTGCGGCTTGGTTGGTGAGTGACAAAATGCAATTGGACGCTTCTATCAGTAAAAACATTAAAAATACACCGAGTCTTTTTTATGGTGGCATCGGTATGAGTTGGCGATTTGACGATTATTATGAACCCGTGATTATTCCGTTAGAAAACGATAAAGAGAAAGAAATCCGCAAGAAAATTGAGGATAAGAAAGGAAAAGTTGAGGAAATCGGTGGTGGTGCTGCGCCTGTGGAAGGACAGCAAGATGTAGATCCCGAAAATATTAAGGAAGACATGGAACCAAAAGAAGATGCGCAACCTGCTGAGGAAGAAGACGGTCGTAGAAAACGTCGTGATCGCAAAAAAGACAAAGATGCCGCAACTGACGAGCCAAAAAAACCTAGAAAAGAAGTAGCACCACCAAAAGAAGTGCCTACTGTTATTGACATTAAAGACGTAAAACGAGAATAATATTCAATTAATGATGATTTCGATTGTTGCCGTAGAAACAAAAACTCAATTAAAAGAATTTGTAAAGTTTCCATTTGAGATTTATAAAAATTCTAACTATTGGGTGCCACCTTTAATTCAAGATGAAATAAACAGTTTCAATCCAAAAAATGAAATTTTTAAAACAGTTGACAAATATCTTTTTCTAGCTTACAAAAATGATAAAGTTGTCGGTAGAATTGCCATTATTATCAACTGGACAGAAGTAAATGTGTTGAAAAAGAGCAAAGTAAGATTTGGTTGGTTTGAAACTATTAATGATATTGAGGTAACAAAAAAGCTACTCGAACAAGCGCATATAATCGCTAAAAAGCATCATTTAGAAATAATTGAAGGCCCGATGGGATTTTCGAATATGGACAAAGCAGGCATGCTTACCAAAGGTTTTGACGAAGTTGCCACGATGATTGGCTTGTACAATCCGCCCTATTATGTAGAACATTTAACTGCTTTAGGATTCAAAACTGCAGCACATTGGATTGAATATAAATTTAACTTATCGAGTATCAACAATCAAAAATTCGCATCACTTTCAGAGGCAATTTCAAAGCGAAACAACGTGAAAGCAGTCGCATTCAAGTCAACAAAAGAGCTTCTTCCCTACGCCGATGAAATGTTTCAAGTCTTAAATCATGCGTATTCAGATTTGCAAAGTTTTGTTCCGTTAGAGCAATTTCAAATTGATCATTACAAAGAAAAATACATCAAATTTTTGAACCCTAATTTTGTTTGCATGGTTCAAAATGCTGAAAATAAAATCATTGGGTTTGCCATTACAATTCCTTCCATGTCGGCAGCTTTTCAAAAAGCAAATGGAAAATTGTTTCCCTTCGGATTTTGGCATTTGTTGCAATCAGGCAAAAAAAATACGCATGTAGAATTTTATTTAATCGGAATCGAGCCAGAATACCAAAACAAAGGCATTCCTGTCTTGATATTCAATCACTTTTATGATGTGTATAAAAAATTCGGAATCAAAACAGGTGAAACCAATCCTCAATTGGAAGAAAACAACAAAATCCAGCAACTTTGGAGAAATTTTAGTCCTGTGACTCATAAAGAACGAAGTACGTTTTCTATAAAAGTACAACCCTAAAATTTCAAATATTTAATTTCCAACAATATCTGCACATTTGACTACGAATATTATAATTTTAAACACTGATTAGTAAAAATCTTGCAATCATTCCATTATATTTGCCTTCATATTTATTCAAACTATGGAATGTATTTCTGTTTTCGACATGCTCAAAATTGGTGTTGGACCATCAAGTTCGCACACACTCGGGCCTTGGAGAGCGGCTGAAAGATTTTTTAAAGAATTGGCGTTAGAAATTCCAATTCAAACCATTGAAAATGTATATGTTGATTTGTATGGATCTCTTTCCATGACCGGCAAAGGCCACGCCACTGATTTGGCTGTGATGCTAGGTTTGAGTGGTCAAGACCCTGAATATATTCCGATTGAAAATATCGAAAGCATTGTTTCGGACATTCAAAAAACGCATCGATTGCGTTTGAACAACGAACATTGGATTGCTTTCGAACCTGAGAAACACATCAAATTTCATAAAACATTTCTCCCATTTCATGCCAATGGATTAACGTTTACGGCAATGTCGGCCACCCAAACTTTTGTAGCAACTTATTATTCGATTGGTGGCGGTTTTGTGGTGAAAGAAACTTTGCAAAATGCAATGCAAAACGAAATCATCAAATGTGCGTTTCCATTTCCCATTGATAAAGGCGACGAATTATTACAATATTGTATTCAAGAGCAAAAAAGTGTTTCGGAAATCGTTTATGAAAACGAAAAATCGATGCGAAGCCCAGAAGAAATCGACAAAGAATTGATGCGAATTTGGGACACTATGCTTGAATGCATCTACATTGGTTGTCATACTGATGGCATTTTGCCAGGCGGTTTGGAAGTTCGAAGAAGAGCTTATGATATGTACCAAGGTTTGAAAAGCGACATTCCATATCAAAATCCGAAAGAATGGCTACAAACGATTCGAAAAACGGAAGTGAAATTTCGTCAAATTTTAATATGGGTTAGTTGTTTTGCCTTGGCTGTCAATGAAGTAAATGCTTCTTTAGGTCGTGTGGTTACCGCACCCACAAATGGAAGTGCGGGTGTGATTCCAGCGGTTTTGATGTATTATATGGTGATAGAAAACCACGAAGCTGACGAAAAACACATCAAACAATTTTTGTTGGTAGCTGGCGAAATTGGCAGTATTTTCAAGAAAGGCGCCACTATTTCCGCAGCCATGGGAGGTTGTCAAGCAGAAATTGGAGTTTCGAGTGCAATGGCTGCCGCCGCTTTGTGCGAATTGATGGGCGGAAGTCCAGAACAAGTGTTGATGGCAGCAGAAATTGCGATGGAACATCATTTAGGTTTGACTTGTGATCCGATAGGCGGTTTGGTGCAAATTCCTTGTATTGAGCGCAATACGATGGGAGCCATCAAAGCCATCAATGCAGCTGAATTGGCTTTACAAACTGATGCCAAAAATGCAAAAGTACCTTTGGATAAAGTAGTCAACACGATGTGGGAAACCGCAAAAGACATGAATTCTAAATACAAGGAAACCTCAGAAGGCGGTTTGGCTGTTGGCGTAAATCTAGCTGATTGTTAAGGCTTTAATCGGGAATCTAATAAATTAACCATTTTTCAATCCTTGTTTTGAAAAACCCATTGAAAAGAATTGATGCCACAATGACTCAATTTTTCGTCGAGATAAAATTCATATTTTGTCCAAGAATGCGCAAGAGATTCGTCTGACCGAATTTAAGTTTCGATGATACAAATTTGATTTTTTGCATTGCCCAAATCAACTTGTAGATTGATTTAAAGTACTTTTCTTTTGATTATAAAAAGTGTTACTACTCTATTTCAAAGGATTTGATTTTGTTTCAATTTCCAAACAACGATGGGGTTTTTGCGATACAGTATCGAAATTGACCTACTAAAAATGCAATCTAATGAATACAAAAATGGATTTAAAAATTTAAATTTGTTGAGAAATAAATTGTTTTATATCAATTAAAAAAACAAAGATGATCTTAACAACCACCAATTCAGTAGAAGGCTATGCAATTGCAGAATACATTGATATTGTATCAGGAACCGCGGTTCACATTCAAAAAGCAAAAATGACTTTCAATGTACAGAAATATTATGCAGCCATAGGCGACAGCATTTCTGAAGTGAAAGACATGGCTTTTAAACAACTTAAGGAAAATGCTGCGAAACTAAACGCGCATGCCGTTGTTGGCATCAAAGTAGATATTGAACTCACTGCAAGTAATTTCGTAACGGTTACAACCACAGGAACGGCCGTGAGTTTGATCAAGAAAAAAACTATTTAACTTTCTGATTTTAAAAACATTATTAGTTTTCATCAAATGTAAAAACCCAAAACGAAAGTCAATTTTACGCTTCGTTTTGGGTTTTATTACTTAGTCTTTCACTCCCAATTTGGTCAAAATATCAGCCATCAAACACCATTTTGTGAAAGAGGATTGAAGCAAATTCAGCCCCACAAATCCAGTGAACCAAAGCCAATTTTGATTGACATAAATGGACAATAAAACACTGATTAAGATAAAAGTGCCTGCAACGGCATGAATGATTCGGTTTTTCATAAGTCTATTTTTAAATGAAGGTATGATTTAGTTTGATTGTTCAATCGGAACGACTGCCAAATGAATTTTTGATAAAGTTTCTAGCTTTTCATTGAAAGATTTAGTTTTCTCAAACACTTTTGCGACTGCAATTTCATCTGCAAAAGCATAGAACAAAACCGATTCGTTTTCATTGATTTCGGTGGCAAACCAATTACTTGCCACACCCTCTTCAGTCACATCTCGAAAACCTACCACCTTTTGATAGGAAAATGACAGTATTTGAGCTTGTTTTAAAATGATTTTCACATCTTTTTCAAATGCTGATACGGCTGTAATTATGAGTAATTTCATGATTTTTATTGATTTGTGGCTTTGCTGATTTACAAAATTGCAAACCAGCATTACCTTTTTTATTTAATCTTCTTTTTGATCTAATTGATTTTCATTCACAGCTGGAGGAACAACTACTTGATGTTCCCATTTTTTGCGTTCCACGATGTAGTAAATCAAAGGCACTACAATCAAAGTTAAAATAGTGGAAACAATGGCTCCAAATACCAACGAAATGGCCAATCCTTGGAAAATGGGGTCAAACAAAATAATGACTGCACCAATCACCACTGCGCCTGTTGTCAATAAAATTGGGGTAGTTCGCACGGCTCCTGCTTCAATAATGGCTTGTTTGAGTGGCACTCCATCGTTCAATCGAATTTCAATAAAGTCGATTAATAAAACTGAATTTCGCACCATAACTCCCGCCAAAGCAATCATTCCGATGAAAGAAGTGGCTGTGAAAAATGCACCTAACAACCAGTGTCCGAACACAATACCTACCAACGAAAGCGGAATGGCCAACATCATCACAATCGGGGTTTTGAAGTTTTGGAACCAACCGACAATCAACATATAAATAATCACAATCACAACTCCAAATGCCACACCCAAATCACGGAAAACTTCCAATGTAATTTGCCATTCTCCATCCCATTTCACTGTAAAATCAATTTCGTCAGAAGGTTGGTTCATGTACAATTCATTCACTTTGTAACCTTTCGGAAGTTCCATTTGCTGTAAAGCTTCGTTCATTCCCAAAATAGCATATACTGGACTTTCTAAAACTCCCGCCATATCGGCTGTTACATAAACGACTCGTTTTTGATCTTTTCTGTAAATCGTTTTCTTCAACGTGTCTTTTACCACTTTTACCAAATCCGAAACCGCTACAGCATTGCCTTGACTTCCTCTGATTTTTAAATGTTGAATGTCTTGCAATGATGTTTTGTCTGCATCTGACAATGAAAGTAAAATACCAACGCTGTTATTTGAATCTTCATCATACAAATTAGAAATTGGATATTCTTTCAGCAAATAAGTCATATTTCCAACTACTTGCTGTGGCGCAATGCCGTTCAACATTGCTTTTTCTTTATCGACTTCCAGTTTGTATTCGGTTTGCGCATCTTCCACCATCCAATCAATATCAACGATGTCTTTGGTGTTTTCCAAAATATTTTTTACTTGGTTGGCCACTTTGATTTGCTCATCATAAGAAGGCCCATAAATTTCAGCAACCAAAGTTGATAATACTGGCGGTCCTGGCGGTACTTCAATAATTTTTACATTCGCATTGTATTTTTTGGCAATTTTCTGGATTTCAGGACGAACTATTTTAGCAATGTCATGACTTTGTAAATCACGGTCTTCTTTGTGCAATAAATTCACTTGAATATCCGCCATGTTGCTTCCGCCTCTCAAATCGTAATGACGCACCAAACCATTGAAAGTGATGGGTGCAGAAGTTCCAATATAATTTTGATAATCAACTACTTCTGGTATTGTTGCCAAATATTGAGCAATTTCTTGTGTCACCGCTGCTGTTCTTTCTAAAGTGGTGCCTTCGGGCATATCGATGACAACTTGGAATTCGTTCTTGTTGTCGAAAGGCAGCATTTTCACTAAAACTGATTTTGTAAAAAACATCAAAACTGAACCGCCCAACAAAATGACCGTGATAATCAACATCGTATTTCTTTTGAAAGTACTGTCTAAAAACGGACGTTCGAGTTTGTTGTACATTTTATAAATCCACGAGGTTTCCAACCCTTGTTCGGCTTTGTGTTCTTGCTCTTCTTTTTCATGCAATAAATGATAACCTAAATAAGGAGTCACGGTTAAAGCCACAAACAAGGAAAGCAACATGGCAATGGAAGCACCAATTGGCATCGGACTCATGTAAGGTCCCATCATTCCCGATACAAACGCCATCGGAAGAATTGCTGCAATGACCGTAAACGTAGCCAAAATGGTTGGGTTTCCAACTTCATTAATCGCAAAAATAGCGGCTTGTTTGAAAGGCAATCGTTTCATTTTGAAATGCCTGTGCATGTTTTCTGCAATGATAATACTATCGTCCACCACAATTCCCACAACGAAAACCAAAGCGAAAAGTGTGATTCTATTTAAAGTATAGCCCAACATATAATAAGCAAAAAGCGTCAAGGCAAAAGTTAAGGGCACAGAGAAAAACACGACCAAACCACCTCGCCAGCCCATCGCTAACATCACTAAAAGTGTGACGGCAACAATCGCAACGCCCAAGTGCAACAACAACTCGCCTACTTTATGAGAAGCCGTTTCGCCATAATTTCTTGACACTTCCACATGAACATCATCCGTAATCAAGTTTTGTTTTAAACTTTCTACTTTTTCGAGAATTTTATCAGAAATTTTCATGGCATCTGCGCCTTTCACTTTTCCAATAGAAATCGTCACAGCTGGATATTCAGATTTGAAATCTTTGTGTTTTTCGTTGGCTTTGCCATAGCCAATAGACACATAGTTTTGCGAAGTTGCGGGGCCATCTACAATGGTTGCCACTTGTTTTAAATAAACTGGCATTTGTGCATTGACACCAATCACCAAATTTTCAACATCTTCTTGCGAAGTTAAAAAACGTCCGGTTGTCAATAAGAATTCTTCATCGTTGTTGACAAAACTTCCAGATTGTGATTTGGAGTTGTTGGCTTGAATCATTTGCATGATCGTCAGCGCATCTACGCCATTTTCAGCCATTTTATCTTTGTCTAAAACCACTTTCAAAGCTCTGGAACGCCCACCAATTTCTTTCGTAATGGCAACGTCTTTTACTTTTTCAATTTCAGATGTTACTTCTTCTGCAATTTGACGAAGTTCAAAATCGTTCAAAGTTTCGCTCCATAGCGTCAATCCTAACATCGGCACATCGTCAATAGAACGGGTTTTGACCATCGGTTTGAAAACTCCCGGTGGGAAAATATGTTCGTTTTTCATCAACTCATCGTATAGTTTTACATACGAGCGTTCTGAATCTTCGCCTACAAAAAACTGAACAATAATCATTCCTTGACCGTTCATTGCCATGCTGTGCAAATGTTCTACACCTTTGATGTTGGCCAAAACTTTTTCTAACGGCTTAATCACACGGCTTTCCACTTCTGCGGGACTTGCCCCAGGATAGCCAATCATGATGTCGGCCATCGGAACGTTAATTTGTGGTTCTTCTTCTCTCGGAATCAAAAAAGAACTGTAAACACCTATGATCATCAAACCTACCATCAATAAAATGGTTAATTTTGAATTGATGAAAAAGTGCGCTATTTTTCCTGAAATACCTTCTTGCATAATTTGAGCCCCTAACCCCGAAGGGGAATTTGTTGGGGTAGAATTTAAAGATTAAACAATATTTTATTGACTTTCAACTTTTAATTAAAAACTTACTTTAACCCCGTTATATAATTTTCCATCGGCTGCAACGATGTATGTTTCGTTGGCAGACAAACCAGAGAGTATTTCAACTTCGTTTCCGATGATTTTTCCTGTTCTGATCCATCTTAAAATGGCGATGTTATTTTCAGCAACTGTATAAATTCCAGTCAATTGTCCTTTTTTCACCAAAGCACTTTCGGGTACTGTAAATCCATTTTGAACTTTTGATGCTGTTTTTTTGATGGGAAATTGTACGTTCACAAACATACCAGACAACACTGACGCATCAGCATTTTCTAAAGCTATTTTGACCAAATATTGTCCGCCAGTGTTTTTTGCTGAGCTACTCACTTCGATCACTTTACCATTGATTTCTTTGTTGATAGATTTTACCAAAATTTTTGCTTTCATTCCATTTGAAATGGCATTGATTTCACTTTCCGAAACCATGGCAGTGACTTGTTTTGTTTTTGCACCCTCCAAACTTACCAATGGCATCCCTGGATTGGCCATATCGCCTTCTTTTACAAAAGTGTTTGTGACCACGCCAGAAAAAGGTGCTTTCAAATTTGAGTAAGAAAACTGTGCTGCCACTTCATTTCGCATTTGCTCTGCACCTTCCAAACCTGCTTTCGCCATTTCATAGCGCGAGGTCATATCGTCTAACTCTTTTTGAGAAGCGCTTTGTTGTTGAAACAAAACTTTGAATCTTTCATAATCTTTTTTAGCGTTTTCAAAACCCGCTTTGGCTTGCAAAATGGCCGCATCAACTTGGGCTTTTTTCGCTTGCAAATCGCTGCTGTTGATGCTTACTAAAAGTTGCCCTTCGCTTACTTTTTGACCCACTTTCACATTGAGTTTTGTTACATAACCCATCATTCGAGTGGAAACATTGGCACTGTTTTCGGCTTCAATCTTGCCGCTTGCCATCACATAAGGACTTTGCGCATCAGCGTTGGCTTTGCTTACTTGCACTTTCACCGCAGGGTCGTTGTTAGCAATCGTAGTAGGCGTTTCTTTTCCACAAGATTGGAAAACAAAGGCTGAAATGAGTAGAAGAATCGATATTTTTTTCATTTTTAATTCGTTTTAATTGTCTAAAAATTGTTGGTTATTTTTTAATTATTGGGTTAAAAAAATCAAGTATTGTTGTGTAAAATTATATTCAAAAATAGCTTGCAGATGTTCGAGTTCTTTTTGAATCATTTGCGTTTCGGCTTGCAATAAATCGGTTGTTTTTTCGAGTCCTTGCGTAAATCTGTTTTGTCTAATTCGAAAAACTTCTTGCGATTGTTCGAAGGCAAGTTTGGAGAGTTGCACTTTATTGAAAGCATCTTGCAATTGTCGGTTGGATTTAGACAATTCCATTTGGCTTTGTTTTTTGTATTGAGAAGCCTCTACTTCCGATTTTTGAAAATCTACCTTTGCTTTTTCAAATTTTCCAATGGTTTTGTAGCCATCGAATAGATTCCATGAAAGTTGCGCTCCCACCAAATATCCGTTGGCTTGCGTGCCCAAAATCGAACGGTCGTACATCAAGTAACTTCCGAAAGCGTTCAATCGTGGTAATAAACTCATTTTGGATGATTTCATCATTTTCAGATAAGCCTCTGAAGACTTGTCCATCGCCAAAATATCTTTCCTATTGTCTGATAATAAAGCATTTACACTAGTAGCCGCAATATTGCTTGAAAGTGATTCAGAAGGTTTGAAAGTTTTGCCTTGTGTATCTTCGTTGATTAAAAAACCTAAGTAATCTGAAGCGTTTTGCACGTTGCTTTTGGCATATTGCAATTGGTTTGAAATTTCATTGACCCGCACTTGCACATTCAACACATCTGTTTTTTGCAGCATGCCTTGTGCGAAATAATTGTTGACCAACTTCAAATTGGCATTGCCTGTTTCTAACGCTTTTTGAAGCACATTCACGGCTTTATAAGACAATTGCAATTGCATATAAGCTTTAGAAACTTCGAGTGCCACATATTCTTTGGTGCGTTCAGTTTGCAATTGATACGCTTCCATTTTTGCTTTGGCAGCCTGCCGTCCGTAGATACCATCAATGTTGATGATCGGTTGCAAAATTTCGATTTTAGTTTCAAAATTTTGAGTTGCGTCTGGATTATTAAGCAAAGTCGGGTCAAAATCTTGCGGTGTCAAAATAGCTTGATTCAATTTAGAACCGAAAGCCATCAAAGGATTGTTGGTCGAAATTCCTGTGTAGGAAACATTCAAATTAGGTAAAAACAAAGCCGCTGATTGTCGATAATCTGCTTTTGCCGATTGAAAAGATTGTTCTGCGATTTGAACCTGTAGATTCTTATCGGCTATTTTTTGTAGTAATTCTGTTTTGGAAATAGTCAATGTGTCTTGACTCCATCCTAAAAAAGGAACCATCAATAGGTTGGCTAAAAAAAGATAACTTAATTTCTTCATCATAATGTTGATTAATTATGATGCAAAAATAGGTTGGCAAAAATCCGTCCACAGTAACAAGTGTTACAGAGCCTGATTTTTTATTTTAAAACCAAGAAAACTACATTTTCAAGTTTGATTCAATCAAAAACGATAAAATAGTTTACTTTAAATACTTATGATTCAAGTAGTGGGAAGTAAGTTTCACTGATAAAGTAATACACAAAACCATCGCAATGTAACCAAGAGGTTTAAAATCATTAAAACAAATAATATATTTTCCCAAGATAAAACCTATCGCCATGCCAAAAATCAAGGCTGGAATGTAGATGATAAGTTTCTTTTTTGCCTTTTTGATGGACAATTCATTTGCTTCTTTAAAGGGTTTGAATGTATTTACAAATGAAAAAAAACGATTCAAAAATTCGACAAATAATTCTTGATGAATTTCTGGATTAAAATGCCGCGTTCCATTATTTTGATAGGTAATTAAGACTTCATCATGATTGTTTTTTTCAATCAAAATATCCGATTCCCAGTCTAATGGATTGAATTTCCAATCGACCCAGAAGGATTGTTTTTTAGACACTTTGAATTGATTTTCATTTTCTTTTATTATTTCAAAACCATACGTTTTAAAATAAGTTTGTAGCCTACTTTCAAAATCGAGTTTGTTTTCGAGTTTAAACTGAAAATTTGATTTGTATTTCATTGCGAATTGATCAGTTGAGCGGTTAACATGAGTTTTAAAATTAGCCTTCCAAAAATAAGATTTTCAAACTATTGCTTGATTCCTTTAGAAATATTTTAAGATTTTAAATGCAGAATGAAAGGAATTTTATTTCCAAATCAAATACGTTCCAGCAGCGAACTATCTCAAGACAGTTTCTTTTAGCTAGCTTTCATCCATCTTTATGACCGGCTCGATGCGAAAACAACTGATCGTTTTAAAAAAAAATAGCAGCAATAAAAATGGGTACTGCATACAGACCAAATGCGGATGATGGCAATTTAAATTGGCAATTATTGATTTGTGATCGGTTACAACAATATGCGGGTTGAACAAGAAGCTCAACAAAACGCAACAAGTGATTGCATCGCCTGGCAAGGGTAAAAAAATCAACCTCATAACAGAAGAAAATAGCACAAACAATCATAAACAATGACAACCTACGAACAAAAAAAATTATACAGCATTGCTATCGATGATAAAACGGAAAAAAAAACGAGCGAAATCATAAAAATGACTTCACTCGTTTTGAAAACCAAAGATTGATTAGTTTTTAATAAACTTTTGAGGAGCGAAATGGTCAACAACAATAAAATACATACCGTTTTGAAGTTGATCCACTTGAACTGAATTTTGATTGGCGATGAGCTGTCCTTCCATCACTTTTTTGCCCGAAAAATCAAGTATTGAATAATTTACATTAACTTCATCAATTGAAATATTCAAAACATCTTGAACAGGATTTGGATAAAAATTTAAACTCGTTGTTTGAAAGTCATCTTGAGACAAAGCAGTTGGCGTAAATCTGTAAACAGTTGTATTGGCTGGATTTTCATCGAGAAATGAAATCATATCACTCAAAGTCGGATTGGCAGATTCGCCAGCTAAAAATATTGCGCCTGCAAGTGGGATTTCCTCTATATCGTCGATTGCTGTAATGGCAACCACTGGCCCAAAACCATCAAAGAAAATTTCCGTTGAATTGACAAAACTTTCACCATATCGAAATTCAATAATGTTTGAAGTTTCGTAGAGCCAAACCTGAAAATTGACAAACATTGTCAAACTTTCATCCGAAAACGAACCACAATTATTGTATTCAATCTTAAATATTCTGCTGCCAACGGTGCCTTCCACTTTATAACTTAACGGAGAAGAAGAAATCATTTCATCCATCGACCGATCTACTAAATCATTGCCAAAAGGCGAACCAATTTGAGAAACGTTACCCTCTTGATTAAAAACGATGTAACTATCATTTACCAAAATGGTATTGGTCACAATATTATTGAATGTGAAATTAAACGGCAATAATAATTCGGCTTCAAAATCGTCCCAAGGTTCGCCATTATTAATAGAAATGGAATCTTGCAACGCAATGTAAGGTTCGTTTAATTTTTGAAAAGAGTAATTCTGAGCGTTTGATGAGAAGCTCAAAATAAGCATTAAAAGCAACGTAATTTTTCTAGTCATGATTGATATTTTTGATTAATTTTTGCAAAAGTATTGTAAATGCTGTTCCACAGATTTTTATTTACAAAAATTTAATATTTAGCATCACGTTCAATATTACAACTATTTCTGCTTAAAAAATGAAACCTAGGATTAGCAAAGCTCCAATCATTTTCCTATTTTCGTACACTTATTTTTTAACTCCAAAATTTTGAATTTTTAAAAAATAAGTCCTCTTGATTTTATATTGAAGTCCCCGAATTTCAATGAAAATAAGACGAGAGTTAAATACTAAAAAACAATAAAACACTAAAACAAAATTATGAAAACAATTGCTGTAATTGGTGCTGGCACGATGGGTAATGGCATTGCACACACTTTCGCTCAAAAGGGATTTACTGTAAAATTGATAGACCGATCAGACGAAACTCTTGAAAAAGCGATAGGTATTATTTCTAACAATCTTGACAGAATGGTGGCCAAAGGAAGCATCAGCGAAAGCGAAAAATTGCAAACGATTGGAAATATCATCACTTATACCGAGCTTGAAGATGGTGTTGCAGGCGTGGATTTAGTTGTCGAAGCCGCCACAGAACATGTTGGTTTGAAATTAAACATTTTCAAACAATTGGATGAAATTTGCGATCCAAACACAATATTAGCTACCAATACTTCTTCGATTTCGATTACACAAATTGCAGCAGTAACGCAAAGACCCGCTCAAGTGATAGGGATGCATTTTATGAATCCGGTGCCGATTATGAAACTTGTTGAAATCATTAGAGGCTACAATACTTCCGATGAAGTAACCAAAACCATCATGACGCTTTCTGAAAATTTAGGAAAAGTGCCCGTAGAAGTGAACGATTATCCAGGATTTGTGGCCAATCGTATTTTAATGCCGATGATCAATGAAGCCATTGAGACTTTATACAACGGCGTGGCGGGAGTTTATGAAATTGATACTGTGATGAAATTAGGCATGGCACATCCGATGGGACCGCTTCAATTGGCTGATTTTATTGGGCTTGACGTTTGTTTGTCGATTCTCAATGTAATGTACGACGGTTTTAAAAATCCAAAATACGCACCTTGTCCGTTGTTAGTCAATATGGTAATGGCAGGCAAAAAAGGAGTGAAATCTGGCGAAGGATTTTATGATTACAGCACTTCGAAAAAAGCAGAAGTGGTTGCGGCACAATTTTCAAAATAAAAAAAATACAATCAAAACCTGATGGCAAAAATAATTCCGTTTCGTGCTGTTCGACCAACCCAAGACAAAGTGAGTTTGGTGACATGCAAAACGTATGATGAATACACACAAACGGAATTAGCCGCTTGGTTGAGCTTGAACCCCTACTCTTTTTTGCATGTATTAAATCCTGCTTACATCAATGCACAAAAACTTGGCACAGAGAAACGGTTTAAGGGAGTAAAACATAAATACGACGATTTTAAAGAAGAAAAAATTCTTGTTCAGGACGAAAAAGAAGCTTTTTATTTGTACGAAATTCGTCAGAAAAACCAAACTTTTACAGGCATCATTGCGGGGATTTCGATAGAAGATTACAGAAACAACCACCTCAAAAAACACGAAGATACATTGGCTTTTAGGGTTGAAATCTTGAAAGATTTTCTGAAACAAACACGATTTAATACAGAACCCGTTTTGATTACGTATCCAGATAAAAATGAGATGAATACGTGGATTCATTTAAAGAAAAACAGTCTTCCATTATACGATTTTAGCACCTACAACAAAGAGCGACATTTGGTTTGGAAAATAGATACCGAAAACGAAATTGATTGGTTGTCTGATTTTTTTGAGCAAATTCCAGATTTATATATTGCCGACGGCCACCATCGTTCGGCTGCGGCAGATTTATTTGCCACCGAAAAAAACATCGAAAAAAGAGCTTTGTCCAACTACTTTATGACCTTTCTGATTGCGGAAAGCCAACTTAAAATATACGAATACAACCGAGTAGTGCGCGATTTGAATGGATTTTCGAAACAATCATTTTTAGAAATTTTAGCGCAACATTTTGATATTGAAAACAAAGCGCAAGAACTTTGGAAACCAAATGAAAAGCTGTCTTTTGGGATGTATTTAGCGTGCGATTTTTATAGTTTGCGCTTTAAAAACACGAAATATACATTTAAAAATACGCTCGAAAGTTTGGATGCACAAGTTTTATATCAATATGTTTTGCAACCCCTTTTAGGTATTGAAGACCTGCGAAACGATGAAAGAATTGAATACATTCCTGGGAATGTGCCATTGGTCAAAATGAAAAGTTTGATTGACGAAGGCGAATTTGAAATAGGTTTTTTGCTGTTTCCGTCAAACGTTCAGGAAATCAAATCGATTGCTAACGAGCGTGCGATTATGCCACCGAAAAGCACTTATATTGAACCAAAATTTAGAAATGGAATGATTATTTATGAGATTTAGAAACTATTTCATAATCAATAAATTATGAAGCAAAATAAAAAATAGGTTAACTTTGTAATCGCTATGAATTAGAAAATTTAAGTATGCTTTTTGAAGAATATCAATATTTTAACTACCAATTCCCTGAACCTCAATATTTAGGCGCAAAGCATACTTTATTGCCTTGGCTTAATCAGTTCATTCCTAAAAACATAAAATCTGCAATTGATGCTTTTGCTGGCTCGCAATCTGTTGGGTATTTATTGAAACAACAAGGATGCAAAGTAATTACAAACGACTTTTTGAATTTCAATAACCAAATTGGTAAAGCATTAATTGAAAACAAGTCCGTCAAATTAGAAAAAAAAGATGTAGATATTCTATTTCAACCTGCAAAAAACAAAGATGAATTTGACTTATTTGAAAATACATTTACCAATGTGTTTTTTGAGAAAGAAGAGGCACAATTTTTAGATAATTTCAGAGCAAATATTCCATTATTAGAAAACGAGTTTAAGCAAGCTCTAGCTTTCACGGTTATCAATAGAAGTATGACCCGAAAAATAACAATGGGGCATTTTGGTCATACGCAAGCTTTGGTTTATGCAAGCGACCCAGAAAGAATTAAACGCAACCGTAGCTTAATAAGACCTATCAAAGAAATTTTTGAGGAATTACTTCCTAAATATAATGAAGCTGTTTTTGACAACCAGCAAGACAACCAAAGTTTCAATCAGAACATTTTAGACTTATTACCAAAGATAGAACCTGTAGATTTGGCATATTTCGATCCACCTTATTGTGATAGCCACGCAGATTATCAAGGATTTTATCATTTGTTAGAAACTTACACCGAGTATTGGAAAGACAAAGATTTTATCAATGGTATTAAACGTTATGAACCGCAAAGATTTAGCGGTTTTGACAAAAAAAGAGATGTGATTTCTTCTTTTGAAAAATTATTTGAACGATCCGAAGAAATTCCGAATTGGTTAATTAGCTACAACAATAGAAGTTACCCAGGGATTGAAGAATTTGAAAAGTTAATTTCAAAATATCGAAACGTTACAGTAGAAGCAAAAACATACCAAAATGGAAGAGGTGGAAAAGGAAGCGTTGCAGGTAGTCAGGAAATACTATTTGTTTGCAGTCCTAAAAAGAAGTATTTCGTTTCAAGCAATCATAAAGAACAATTTGTAAATGAAGGACTTTAATCACTGTGATCAACTACATAAAAACGAAGAACTAGCAGCGTTTAGTCATGATCCGTTTGGGCTTTTATGGCTCAAAACAAAATCCATTATTAGAAAGGAAATTATTGCTGAATTTCTAAAAATCAACAATATTACTTTGCAAGAAAAAGCACTTGCCGAACAATTCGTTGAATTATTTGACATTTTAAGTTCTGATGTGATAAACTCAAACAATATTCTTGATGAATTCATTAAATTGGAAAATGCTAAACAAGTTGGAACTTTAAATACAGACGAACTCGTATCTGAATTATATAAATTAAAGAATTTTGATTGGGGTGGAGATTATCAGAATTCACTTGACAAATATTTAGTAAGCAGCTATGTAAAAGTTCAAAAACCTTCTTATGAAAACTTACTTTCAAAATTTGAAACAGAAATTAGCGTGGCAGTTCAAGGTTATGTTTTAAATAGTTGGTATAACCATTGGAGCCGTATTTTAATCGAACATATTTTCAAATCTCATACGGAAGTTTTGCCAACGGTTGGACAAATCAAAAGCGTTGATTTTTTTATTAATGATGTACCATTTGATTTAAAAGTAACTTATTTACCAGCAGAGTATATAAAAACCAAACGCAAAGAAAAAGGATTGCCTGTTGAGTTAACTTTTCTAAAAAAGAAAGCAACAGAAGCCAAAATTATTTTTGACAAAACGGCAAAACCAGCAGACATTTTCTACGAAATTGTTGAGAAAATGAAAGACAAAAACGATGATTTTTGTTTAGAAGTTCTCAAAACACTAAAAAACGAAAAATTAGAAATTTTACAAGAAGCACAAGACAACCCCAAAATATTAGCCACTTGGTTGTATGAAAATCAAGGGGAAATGCGTTTTGGTTCCGAAAATCGTCTATTTCTCGTTTTGGTTGACACAGATGACTTTACAAATTCATGGAAATTGAAAAGAAACATCGACCTTTTAAAACCGAAAATTCTTACCTATCTAAATAATTTTAAATCGAAAAAGATGGACGACTTAAAAGTAGAATTTGAATTCAAAGGAAAAACAAAAACATTTACAGCATTGACAGACATCATATTTGTATTGAAATAAAGAACAATAAATTAATCAAAAATTCAAACTATTAAAAACAAACCCCCACAAAACATGAAACAAAAACTTTTTCTATTGATTGCCACATCGCTTTTGATGGTCAATTGCGGTGTCGAAAAAATTTCCGCACCCAATTACAATCCGACCGCCTATATCCAAAAATTTAAAGAAGGTGATTTGTCCAAACATTTATACATCATTGCGGGAGATGAAATGGAAGGACGAGATACCGGTACGGAAGGGCAAAAAAAAGCCGGCAAATACCTCATCAATGAATATAAAAAACTAGGTATTTCCTACCCAAAGCCTGCCAATTCATTTTATCAACCCATTCCCTCTGCATTTTTCGCAAGACCTTTCAGCCCTGTTTTGCCCGATAGTGAAAATATTTGGGTTTTTATTGAAGGCTCGGACAAAAAAGACGAAATTTTAATCATTTCTGCGCATTATGATCACGTGGGTGTTAAAAATGGCGAGGTTTACAACGGTGCAGACGACGATGGATCGGGCACTGTAGCACTTTTAGAAATGGCAAAAATGTTTCAACAAGCCAAAAAAGACGGCAATGGTCCCCGACGTTCTATTTTGTTTTTACACGTCACTGGCGAAGAGCACGGTTTGCATGGTTCGAGATTTTATGCTGAAAACCCGCTGTTTCCTTTAGATAAAACCATTGCAAACATCAATATCGATATGATTGGAAGAAGAGGTTATGGCAAAGAAACCAACAACAACTATATTTATGTGATTGGATCAGATCGTTTGAGCACCGATTTGCACAATATTTCTGAAAAAGCAAATACTGATCACATCGGTTTAGAACTCGATTATACCTACAACGATGTAAACGACCCAAACCGATTTTACTATCGTTCAGATCATTACAATTTTGCAAAAAAAGGCATTCCAGCGATTTTCTATTTCAACGGTGTGCACGACGATTACCACAAACCGACCGATACACCCGATAAAATTGACTATCCTTTGTTAGCTAAAAGAGTTCAATTAGCATTTGCCGTGGCGTGGGAATTGGCAAACGCTGCCGAAAGACCTAAAGTGGATAAAGACGGAAAATAACAACAAAAAAAAAGAGCTTGCATCGATCGGTAAGCTCTTTTTTTTGATACGAATTTTTTTCTGGTTCACAGCACAAACGCATTTCTTCTTGATCAAATCAATGACGATAAAAGTCGCTTATAAAAGACGAAGAGATGATCAACTCTTGATGAAACGTTGTGTCAACATGATTTCTCATTGAATCAATAATTCTGATAATCAATTGTTCAGAATGTTTGTACAGGTAAAAAACTATCTATAAAGCACCGCATATTGACTTCAAACAAACTCGGTATCGGGTTCGGTAAAATGAGCACAATCTACAATTGATGATCTATTTCAAAACTTTATTTTTATCAATGCCTTGACTCAAGATGATAGGAGTTGTAATTTTTACACTGCTTGTAATGTTTTTCCATTTGCTAGGATTGTCTGCGTCAGTATAGCCGCCGCCTTTGCCTTCAATGGTATATTCTATTGCGTCTTCCGACAATTTGGTAATGGTTAAAGTGCCTTCAAAGGGCATATCTGCCATGCCGTTTTCGGCTGTAGCCAAAATGATTAAAGAAGCCAACGGATTTTTGCCGTCGTAGAGGTTGTTTTTTGTAAAAGTAGATTTTAATGGCAACGAAAAATTTTCTGGAATTTTAGCAATAGTCGTTGCAATTGATTTTCCATCTTCGCCTGCTAATTGAAATGCAATTGCCAAACCCTCTTGGTCCTTTTGAATAATAACAGTTGCCGTCATTTTTTCAGAACCATCAAAAATAGCGTTGTTTCCAGATTTATAAAAAACAACCGCCGCATTGCGATCCATTTCCTAGCCTTCTGGAATATCGATTTGCGTGTCCGTTTCATTTTGGCTGTTTTCTTGCCGATTGCTTTGTGTATTGTCTTGCGCGTTTGCTTGATTGTTGTTGCAAGAAATGAGGGCACTAAGAGCTAAAAAAAATCCAAAGTTTTTTCATTAGTTGAAAGTTTAAATGTTATAAAAAGATCAAAATTTGGGGTTGGTTCATCGAAGCACACATTA
>JBEILV010000009.1:0-34141 GCA_040379105.1 Flavobacterium sp. | reverse complement strand
TTAAAATCAGTATATGGAATATCCCAAAATATTTATCAAAATCCGATTTCGCAGAACGATAAAAAAGAGGATTCCGCAAGTTAAATTAAAAATATTATGTTAAACGACTACTCTGTAATTATTGAGGAAAGTTCTAAAATCATGAAGTTTACTTTAATTTATAAAAACAATAAAAAGCAATATTCAAGAAATTCATTTTTAATTCCAGAATATTTGACAAATAATCAAGCTTCTATTATGGAAAATTTTAATGACGAAATATTTTTTTCAGATTATCAAAACAAAATATTTTTAAGGCATTTTGAATTTCTTGGAAAATCATATAACATAGCAATCAATGATAGTAAAGATGAATGGGAAATATTATCAGACAATAAGTTAATTAATAATTTTTTGTGCTATAAAGTTGTTAAAAAAGGAAACAAAAGTCAATTTCCTGTGCTTTGGATTGCGCCTGAGCTTAATTTTCCAATTGGACCAAATGAATTTGATAATTTTCCCGGAATGATTTTGGAAGTTAATTATAAACTATACTCTATATATTGTGAAAAAATTTATTTCGAAAAAAACGAGGAAGAAATTGAATTCATACAAGCACCAGAGGGTGAGGTTTTGACAAAAGAAGAATTCCAAAAAATATTAGAAAAAGCTAAGAAAAATTTATAACTCTATTTTTTGAAAATGTATTTGATATTATTTTTTTTGACTTTTGTAATGCTCGCATTTTCGGTAAGTGGTATGGCGAATACTATTGAGTTGGATAAATTAGAATTGAACAAAAATCTTGAGTCAAATATCGAGGAGGTAACATCAGATTATTGTGAAGAAAGAGCTGAATTTATTATGAATTCAATTATAGATGGAGGTAAACATTTAGATGAAGATGTAGTATGGAATGAAGCTGTATGGTGGGGTAATGTAGCACTTGCATTATGTAAAGGCTATAGTTTTGAGCAAATTGTTTATTGATTTATAGCGGTCTTAATTGACCGCTATTTTTAATTTTAATTTTAAACATTTATATTAGATGAATTTTATTTTTAGGTTTTTGTTAATAGTTTTATTAACCCAAAACAATTTGTTTTCTCAAAAATCTGGTTATGTAATTTATGAAAAAGTAATATTCCAGAAATCTGAAAAGACTGAACCAAAATCTGATGCACAGTCGTTTGTCGATAAAATTTTTTTAACAGAATCTACATTTGATTATAAATTGGTTTTTTCTGGTAATAACGCAATTTTTTCAATAGTCAAAATTCCTCTTGATAAAAAAGACATAAATAGTGAAGACAATTTTATTTTATATGGAGTTATGAAAACGAATACAATTTGCTATTTGAATTTGGATGAACAAAGGGCTTATAATCAAGACATTGATGATAAAAATTTTTATACGTATTCAGATTTTTCTAAAGTTAGTTGGGAAATTACGAATGAGTCCAAATTAATTGATGGTAAGTTATGTTTTAAGGCAACGTTGACAAAAGCAAATAATATGAGAAGTTATAAAAGTTTAATAACCGCATGGTTTTGTCCTGAAATACCAGTTCCATTTGGCCCTAGTAATTTTGGAGGTTTGCCTGGTCTTATTCTCTTAATAGAATTTAGTAATTCAGCATATTTAGCTAAGGAGATTATTTTTGACGACAGTATTAAAGTAGAAAAACCTAAAATGACCAAGGTCATAAGCAATGAAGAATACAAGGAAAAAGTAATTCGTAATTATTAATTGGAAAAAATAATATTTATCTAATTGAAAAATAAATTTCATAACATATTTTGATTAAACATTTTATAATAATCCTTCTTTTTCCCATATTTTCTTCTCTTTTTGCCCAACCGCTCACTGGCGTGGTGCAAGACACACTCATGCAACCACTCGAAAATGCCAACGTCATTGCACGACCGCTTTCCGAAAGTGCTTCGTTAAAGTTTGCCATTGCCGACCACAAAGGCCGCTACAAACTCGAATTGGACCGCGCTGTTGCCTACGAAATCAAGGTTTCTTACATCGGCTATCAAGAAAATGTCTTGAATTTTGAAGCGGGAAGCCAGCTTACACAACACGATTTTACGCTCGTTTCCACGGGCATTGCGCTCAACGAAGTGGTAATCAATCATAAATACGAACCCGTGATTGTGAAAAAAGACACACTGATTTACGATGTGAAAGCCTTTACCAACGGCACCGAGCGCAAACTCAAAGAACAACTCGAAAAACTACCGGGCGTGGAAGTGGATGAAAATGGTGGCGTGACTGTGCAAGGCAAAAAAGTGACCAAATTTATGGTCGAAAGCAAATCGTTTTTTGGCGGTGGCACCAAACTGGGCGTAGAAAATATTCCCGCCGATGCCGTGGACAAAGTGGAAGTGATTGATCATTTTAACGAAGTAGGTTTTTTAAAAGAAGTTTCGGACAGCGAGGATTTGGCCATGAACATCAAACTGAAAGAAGATAAGAAAAAGTTTGTTTTTGGTGATGTAGAAGCCGGCAAAGGCAACGACGATTTCTATCAAGCGCACGCGGCTTTGTTCTATTATACGCCCAAAACCAATGTCAGTTTTATTGGCGATTTGAACAACACGGGCAAAGAAATTTTTACGTTTGAAGATTTGATGCGTTTCGATGGTGGCGTGAGTAGTTTTATTTCGGGTCGTCCGTCGTTGACGAATTTATATGCTTTTACCGACGAAAACAAAGACGTTGTGGACAATCGAACCCAATTTGCGGCGCTCAATTTTAGCCGCGAAATCAAATCGAACTTGGAAGTTTCTGGTTTTGGATTGTTTTCTAAAATATTCAATCGCGGTTTGTCCGAAGGAAAGATTGACTATTTGCAAGCCGATGTGCAAGAAATAAGAACCCAAGAAAACACCAATCAAGATGTTTTGGCATTGGGCAATGTCAAATTGAACTACACGCCCAGCAAACTTTCTAAAGTGTTCTACAATGTGCAACATCAAACCTCCAACAACGATTTTGTGCGCACCTTGCAAACCCTTTCGCAAGCCCAACAAAGCACGTTCGAAACGCTGAGCCAAGCCGATAACCAATCGTTGAAACAATTTGTGGAATGGCACAAACAATTCAACAGAAAACATACGTTTACTTTTGTGGTCAACCAAGCGTTTGAAGCCACGAAACCAGAAAATCATTGGTTTACCAATCAGCCCTTTTTGGCGGGATTGATTCCGATTCAGGAAGACAGCGTGTATCAAATCGATCAAATCAAAAACGTGCGTGGTTTGAACATCGATGCCTTGTTTAAGCATTATTGGGTGCTCAATAATTTTAACCATGTGTATTTTCATTTGGGCAACAATTTTGGCACCACCACATTCGAAACCCAAGAGCAACAAGTCTTGTCAGACGGAAGCATCAATGATTTTGCAGCGGCTGGTTTTGGCAACAATTTAGACTATCGATTGAACGATGCTTTTGTGGGCCTCGAATATAAATTCAAAATAGGCAATTGGACCAACAAACCGGGCATTTTTGCACATTATTACAGTCTGAAAAACAATCAAACCCTTTCGGAAACAACGCTCAACCGATTTTTATGGCAACCGCAATTTGAATCGGAGTATGAATTCAACAAATCTGAAAGTTTGAAAGCCACCTACCGACTGGCAAACCGCTTTCCGGAAGCGAGCAGAATGATAGAAAATTTCACTTTGCAGAGCTATAATTCGGTTTTTCGTGGCAATGCTTTGCTTGAAAATGAACGCTATCACGCAGTGGCTTTGCGCTACAACAAAACAAGCATGTACAGAGGTTTGATGCTTTTTGCCAATGCGAGCTACAACCGAAAGGTAAACACGATTCGAAACACAGTGCAAATCAGTGGCATCAACCAGTTTACCACTCCCGAACTGACCGACAATCCGGAAACGAATTATAGATTGAATGCCAATATTTCCCAAAAAATCTATCGTTTTAGCGTCCGATTGAACACTTCATTGAGTTGGTTTGATTATTTGCAAGAAGTGAACGGCATCGAAAACAAAAACACGCGCAACAGCCAAAACATCGGTCTTGAACTCAGAACGGCCTACAAAAAATGGCCTTTCGTAAAAATTGGCTTTCAAAAAGGATTCAGTCAGTTCGAAGGCATCACGAGTGCGCAATTGCAAAACGAACAAATCAGCGCAGGATTCAGCCACGAAATCATCAAAAACATCAGCTTGAAGCTTGATTATGATGCTTTTACCAATGAAAACGCTAACAATCAAAACACTTTTTTCGAACTCGGATCGGGCAGCTTAAACTATCAAAAAAAGAACAGTCCTTTTGGATTTGAACTTTCGGTGTATAATATTTTCGATACCCAATTCAAAAACGAAAACAGCTTTTCAGATTTTCTCATCAGCGAAGAAACCACTTTTATTCTGCCAAGAATCATCATGGCAACCGTGCGGTATAAACTGTAACTGCCGACGCCGCAAACTCTTCTCAATGCGTGTTGATTGAAACGAGCCGTCATTTTTGAAATCTAAAAAAGAGATTCCTGCCTTCTAGCGAGTCAACTTTCCGAAAGCATCTAATTTCGCTTGACATTTCGGGCAAGTGTAACCACCCCAAAGAAATTGTTGGATGGTTTTCGGAATCCTGAAAAAATTTAGAGCTTGTCCGCAGTTCGCACAATTTACTTTCTTGAAATGAAACCTAAATCTTGTTTTAAAAATGAATACAATAACATCAAAAAATGCTTAATTGATGTAAAACACAAAAAACGGTTTGATCAACCAATTTCAAACGCACAAGGCCGAAAGATTGTTTCATTTCTGAAAAATTTTTAACAAAAATAGGATGCCAAAGACTGACAACAACAATCTAAAATACAGCAATAGGAAGCGAATAAAATATTTAGATAAAGAAACAACCACAAATGTTAAAACAATAAATATTGTGCTCAAATCTGATTTTTGACGCGTATTGAATCAAAATGTATTTAAATGAATTGACTATGTTTTTCTACATCTTATTCAAGATTAATTTTATAGTTTCAACGATTCTTTTTGAATAAAGAAGAAGCGATATAAGTCAAAAAACTTGCGCCTACAGAAATAAAAAGAGCGTCTGTCAAGTTGAAATTAGCAACGAAAAACAAACATAAAAACATTAAGATTGCGGACGTCAGAAAAAGCAAAATTATTTTTTTCATAATCAGCAGTTTTTATTCTTTTATAAACTTCGCATTCGAACTTCCTTCATTCGTAAACACTTTGATTAAATAAGTGCCGGCTTGTAAACGGCTTACATCTAAGTTTTGTGAAGCATTTCGGATTTCCATTACTTTTTGCCCTTGTAGGTTATAAATTTCAACATCTTGAATCAAAATGCCATTTACGGAAGTCAATGAAAGCATGTTTTTCGTAGGATTTGGATGTAAAATCAACTCATTTTCAAAAGTGAAATTTTCATTACTTAAAATGATTTCAAATGTGGAAGTTTCAGTATTGGTGATGATGGGGAAATTAAAATCAAAGTAAATTTCGGCAGTGTTGCTGATTGTGCTGTTCAAAGTAAGCGAAGGCAAGGTTTTAATTTTAAAAACCACATAACCATCGTTGGTTGCATCGTTAAAATCGAGTTGGATGTTTTCGAAGATAAATTCCACTTTTTGCCCCGAAATTCGAGTTCTACAATCGTGACTTGCATCGACCATTTGTAAGGTTGTAATGTCAAATTTCGTGGCATCAATCATGTCTTTAATCACGACGTTTTGTGCTGGAAAAGTACCTGTGTTTTCAAAACGAATTCTGTAATGCACAAATTCGCCAATCATATCAGGATGAATGCTTTGTCCTTCCAAGCATGTTTTGTCGTTTGGATCGTAGGAATTCACTACCAATTGATTCAAAGTAAAATTATTGTCCTCAGGATTCACATCTGGCAAATCGCCCACAAGAATAAAAGATTGAAAACTCAAAACATCGTCAGAGTTCAACGGTGGCGTTTCCATCGGCGTGTTGAGGTTAAAATTCACAATGATAAATCCCGATTCAAACACATTCAAAGGCTCTAAATTCCACGAAAGTAAACCGCTCATTGTGGTATTCGGCACAACCGAACTTGACAAAAAGTCTAAAACGGCATCATCATACGTAAAAGTCAAACTAGGGTTTTCTGGTTGATTGCCTTTGTTTTTGTATAAAATTTTATAGGAAGCATCAAATCCAGGCACTGCGTTGTCAAGTGGAATAACCGTTACTTCCAAATCATGATAAATACCATTAGGTGTCACGCAAAAATGCTGTTCAAACGGACTTTCAGTAGCAGGAAATTCAACCGTGATGCTTTCTGGCGAAACATTGAAATAATCAGGGTTTTCGAGTTCGGGGGTTAAAGTGTGCGAACCACTTCCCACTGAAATCGTGTAAAATCCGTCTTGATTGGCAAAATAAAACCCTTCGTCTGTTTCATTAGAAATATTTATTTTCAAAAATGGAGATTTTACTTCCGATGCTTCACAATTTACTTCATCGTTATTAATTCTTACATTTCCATTTATTTCTGGCGAATTTCCACCAAGATCAAAACTGCAATAATTATTTATATTGACATTATTATTATTATTAAAAGCATCTACTCTACTTTGAACATAATTTATATTTTCCTCATTTGTACATACATAAATTAGGTTTGGGGTTGCAAGCACTAAATTATTAAATTCAGTACTCCAATTCGGATTGTTGTTTTTTATGTTTACATACTCAATATTCTCAGCAATACAAAAAAGCTTAAATAAATTAGGACATGAGGATACATCTAATGATTGAAGGTTATAACAACTTATAATACTCAATTCTGTAAGCTGAATTAATTCACTTAAATCCAAAGTTATTAAACCAGGTACAGTATCAAAATCTATTTTTGTTAAAGATACATTTCCGCTGAGATCGAAATTGATGTTTGAATTTGGATTGGGAGATGAATAAGTGTTTGTAAATGTTAATTCTTCTAAAGAAATATTTTGCGATAGGTCTGTTGTAACATTGTCTTCACTATCATATTTTAAAAGTAGATATTGTAATGCAGGTTTCTGATTTAGACCAATTAGTGTGCTATTGTGATATTGATTGTCTATAATCACATTTTCTAAAAGGTTGTTTGTTGTAAAGTCTAAACTAGGAAATTCGCCCCATAAAACTAAACTTTTTAAAGAAGGTAATAATGAAAAATCAATCGTATTGTCATGACAAGCTAAACAATATAACTCTTCTAATAAAGTACTTTGTGGTAAATTTAAATCTATAGAAAAGAAAGAGTCTCTAACAGTTAAAAATTTTAAATTTGGTAAATTATTAAAATTTATGCCATTAACGTTGACATTTGGGCTAATTACACTATTTGCAACAAAATGCGTTAAGTTATAATTTTGAGAAATATCTAAATTATAAATATCACAATATGAAATGTTTAACATTTCTAATGAAATGTTAGATGACAAGTCAAATCCATCATAGAGATGAGAAACTCCCATTAGACCTAAGTACTTTAGGTTTGTAAAAAATTCTAAATAATATTCATCATTACTATTATTATCTTCTGAAAATTCAAAAATGTCTAGATTCAGATAAGTTATAGCAGCAGCTTCGCTAAGTTGTATTTCACCATCGTTATTTGTGTCAATAGAATGATAACTATCAAAAAGAAATATTGAATTTGTAGGAAGATCATTTGTAGATGTAAAGGTTGAAGATTCTAGTCTTACTAGTTCATAATTAAATGTTGCAGTTCCTGTTGAAGCTCTTCCGTTAGATGGATTCGCACCTAATAGATAATTTTTCAAACCAATATTGGTAAACTCAATAATCTGTGCGCTTCCAAACCAACAGCTCAAAAGGGCGAATAAAAGGATAGTTTTTTTCATTTGTGAAGATTTTGCCCAAATATAAGGTAATCTTCTCAAAGTCAAACCCATAAAAAAGCACTATTTCTAGTCTTTGTCGTATTTCACTTTTCGCAAAATTCGCATCGTTTCTTTAAAATTTGTAAAAACTTGCGGGTCGGATTGTTGTTTTAAAATTTCTTTCGAAGCAATCAAAACGCCTTTGGCTTTCGAAAACCCATTCAAATAGCAAATCATCAGGGTTTCGGGCACTGCGACCAACTCTTGTTTTTGTCGGTCGTTGAGTTCTGAATTTCGGGTTATTTTTTCTAAAAGGGAAAGCGTTGCGTTGTAGATGTGGTGCAACATTTTTTTGTTGTAAACAGGCGGCTCAAACAAAAAGACCCGGTCTATTTGATAATGTCCGTTGTCGTGAAACCGAATTGTGAGTTGTTCCAAAGGATAATAGCTCGTGCGGTCGTTCAAGCCCAAAGGAATAAATTCGATGATCTGAAAAGTATCGTTGTCAAAATGAATCGATACTTCGTCCAAAGCAGAATAAAACAGTTTGATTTGCTCATTGATCAGCTCAATGTCCACCCGCGAATAGAGCATTTTATCGCGCACTTTTTTCTTGTGTCCCGCCCAACAAACCACAAACATTTCCTTAAAAACCTTATAATTCGTTTCCAAACCTTTGTGCCGAATGTGCATAAAATCCATCACTCCGTCTAGAGTCAATTCGATGTTGTTGCGCGAGTTGTTTTCTATCTCAATCACGGCTTGGGTGTTGAGCGCTTCTTTTTGTCGCAAAGCATCCAAAACGGCTCTGTTTTCAACGGGAATAGAATTACTGCCCCGCCGAATGAAAACCATCGTTCTGTAAATCGTATGAATATTTTTTTTGAACGAAGAAACTTGACTCGAAGGCTTAATCGTGACCAAACCCACCACTTTGTTTTTAGACAGATTCGGAAAAGGCACATTTTCGTATAAAATTTTTGGTGGATGTTCCAAATAAGCATCCACCAAATTCTGAATCCGACTGTCGTCAAAAAAATCGTCGCCAATAATCTCGTTGGTCGCATCTTCCACACCCACCACTATGTAGGAATTGTTGGAAGGATTGGCGTTGGAAAGCGCACAAATGTGTTTCAAAAATTTCGCCTTGCCTTCTTTTGTGTGCAAATTGAGCTGTCTTTTTTTGTCATAAAAACTGCTCTCATCGTTGTGAGCCAATAAATTCTTAATCAACAAGCGTTTATTAATCATTTTATTTCTTTCAAAAAGTTAGGCATTGATGAGAGAAATTTATGGCACTTTATTTCCCATGCTTTCTGTCCAAAGGTCAAACCAATCTTCGAGTTCCATTTCGCGAGCAATCGCTTTAGAAATTTGTTGCACTCTTCCAGCGTTCACTGTGCCTGCAATGGGCAAAATGCCTGCCGGATGTTTCAGAATCCAAGCCAAAAGAATCAAATCTGATCCGATGCCATATTTTTCTACCATGCCCGCCAACACTTTTTTCAATCTGCGACTTTGTTCAGAATCTTCTCTAAAAACCGAACCCAACGGACTCCAAGCCATCGGCGTAATTTTGTGTATTTGCATGTCGTCTAAATCGCCGTTCAACATTGCGTCAAAATGCGTCAACGAAAACTGAATCTGATTGAAAGACACTTCCGTTTTTTGTCTAATCAATGCCGTTTGACTTGCCGTGAAATTTGACAGTCCGAACGATTTTATTTTGCCTTCTTTTTTCAAAATTTCTGCTGCTTCTGCAATTTCGTCTGCCACCATCAGTGGACTTGGGCGGTGCAACAACAAAACATCCAAATAATCGGTTTGTAGGTTTTTCAACGATTGGTTCACAGAATTGATGATGTAATCTTTCGAATAATCGTAATGTTTCACACGGTTGTTTCGATTGGGCGTGGTGTGCTGAATGCCACATTTTGTAATAAACTGAAGTTGTGCTCTTTCAATTTTGCTTGCCGTAAATCCTTTTCCAAAGTCGGCTTCGGTGGTGTAGCCTCCATAAATGTCGGCGTGGTCAAAAGTTGTAATGCCATTTTCAACAAACAAATGAATCAAATGAGCCATTTCTTTGGTGTTGAGGTTTTTGTCCGAAACGCCCCAATTCATCGTTCCGGCAATGATTCTTGATAAATTCATTATGTGAAAGGTTTTGGTTTAAATTAAGATTCAATGGTTGTAAAAATAAGCGTTCAAAGTTTAATTATGCGCTACTTTAACAACCTTTTTTTGTCTATTTTAATGCAAAAATGAATGAGTGGAAATATTTTTGCGAAAGAAAATTATGAGAGACTGTTTAAATCTCGAAATCAATTTTATGAGACTTGGATTGAAATCGTTCAAAAGCTTTACTTAGGCAAGAGTTTTTTACTATTGATTTTTCTTACAAAGAATATAATTTAAAATTTACAATATCTCTTTCCTACCAATCAATTCTCTGAATCTTAACTTTAGGCATTAATAAATTTCCATAATTCTTCTGGTTTCATTACGGCCAATTCACTTTTTTGATAATCTTTGGTGTTTCGGGTAACAATTAAGTTTATTTCGCCATTTATTTCTGCTGCATAATTTTGTAGCGCATCTTCAAAATCTTTAAAATCAGAATTTAACGCTATCAGTATTGATTTTTTGTCTATAATTAAAACATCAATAATTGATAGAAGAATTTTTAGCTTTTCAATTACTTTTTCTTGCTTTGCTTTTTGACTTAATAGATAATATACATTGCTTATGATAACAGGTGTCACAAATCCAGCAATTGTTTTCTTCTCACATAGAGATAAAATTTTTGCGGCATTTTCTGCAAAGGGTTCTCTATCAAAAAAGAAATCTAATATCATATCGGTATCGATTAATACTTTTTTCATGGGTTACAAATATTTATCTGATAGCGTTTTAGTTATTTCTTTCTTGTAATCAAAGTCAGCGTTCAAAGCAAAAGATCCTTTAAGCGATTTCACAATAGGTGTTAATTCAGTTTCTTGGACAGGGTTATCTTTTGTTAATATTTTTAAATAATTTTCAACAATACTTGATAAACTATTCTCTTTGTCTTTGGCGTATTTTTTTGCCCTTTCAATTACTGATTCGTCAATTGTTAATGTCAATTTAGTACTCATTTTGCATCTATTTAATTTTGTAAAAGTAAAAATTTTAAATTAAAGCACGTGTGTTTTTATCTTGTTTTACACGTAGTAGAAAGTTTTTTTAGTTAACTAAAAAGAAAATTTTCAAACGAATTTGATTTTTCTTAAAAAACGAAGGTTTTGAAAATAAATAAATTACAAATGTGCTGTTTTTGTAGAAATGTTCCTAATATTATAAAAATGCAATCACAAATAGGTCTTAAACTGGCAGCAAACAAAGAAGTTTTAACGCGATATTAACAACAAACGTTTAAAAAAAATTTCAATTTGCATCAAAATTTTAAACATTAACCAATCCAATTAAAACGCAAAGCTATGGAAGATAGTACAACTACTTTTGATATTCGTGCTATAAATGAAAAAATTGAGAGAGAAAGTGCCTTTATTGATTTGCTCACACGCGAAATGAACAAAGTGATTGTGGGTCAAAAACACATGATAGAAAGATTGCTCATCGGATTGTTAGGTCAAGGACATATTTTACTAGAAGGAGTGCCTGGATTAGCCAAAACATTGGCCATCAATACACTTTCTCAAGCCGTTCAGGGTTCGTTTTCCAGGATTCAGTTTACTCCCGATTTATTGCCTGCCGATGTTGTCGGAACCATGATTTACAACATGAAAGACAACGATTTCTCAATCAAAAAAGGGCCTATTTTCGCTAATTTCGTTCTTGCCGACGAGATCAACAGAGCTCCTGCCAAAGTGCAATCGGCGTTGCTCGAAGCGATGCAGGAAAAACAAGTCACTATTGGCGATACTACTTTTAAACTCGACAAACCGTTTTTGGTTTTGGCAACACAAAACCCTGTAGAACAAGAAGGAACGTATCCTTTGCCAGAAGCGCAAGTGGATCGTTTTATGCTTAAAACCGTGATTGACTATCCGAAAATGGAAGACGAACGCAGCATTATTCGTCAAAATTTGAAAGGAAGCTACGAAAAAGTAAATGCAGTGATTTCTACAGAGCAAATTCTTCGTGCACAAGAAGCTGTCCGTGAGGTTTATATGGACGAAAAAATCGAGAAATATATTTTAGATTTAATCTTCGCAACTCGTTATCCAGAAAAATATAAATTAGAAAAACTCAAACCCTTAATCAGTTTTGGTTCCTCGCCTCGTGGAAGCATCAATTTGGCAACTGCCGCCAAGTGTTATGCTTTTATCAAACGTCGTGGCTATGTGATTCCAGAAGATGTGCGCGCCGTAATTCACGATGTGTTGCGCCACAGAATCGGCATTACGTACGAAGCCGAAGCCGAAAACATTACTTCGGTAGATATTATCAACAAAATCGTAAACGAGGTAGAAGTGCCTTAATTTTTTGCTGTTTCTCGTCATTTTAAAATTTTTTTAATTTAAAATTCAATGAATAACATTAAAAATGTAAGTGTTTCAGAGGCTTTAAAAAAAGGACTATTTTGGCTTAGTGTGCCAGGATACATCCTAATGTTTTTATTTTTATTGCTTTTTCCTGCGATTTTAATATATGTTTTTCATGGTGACGAAAACAGTATTTATCTAGCTATTGGTGGCGTTAGTTCTATTTTTCTAGGCATTTTATTGCCAATGACTTGGTATTTCTGGATGGTCGTAAAATATAAGATTTGGGCAGCAAAAAATGTAAAAGATATACACAGATTTTACAATGATGTCGTTGCTAAAAAAATCATCAACGAATCTAGTTTCTTTAAAAAATTAGAAATCGTTACAAAAAGTCAAAAACCAGAATTGTATAGGTTTTACAAGAGATTAAGTTCAGAAAAAACACTTGTTAGAGATCCAAATCCAAAAATTGAAAGCGAGACATTGATTAACCAAGAATATAAAATTTATTTTTTCATTTTTATTCCTGTTTTAATCTATTTCAGTTACCAATTTATTGTAATTAAAGACGAGCAAATCACGTATATAATATTATCAGCAGCTTTGATAATTTATGGTTTTTATAAAAAATTTAGATACAAATTTGTGATTAAAGTGAATCGGGATTTTATTTCGTATAAAAATGATGAATTGAAAATTGAATGGAAAGACATTATTAAATATGAAGTCAATATGAATCATGGCGTTTACACTGGAATATATAACGTAAAGTTTTATTTAGATATTCAAACCCAAGAGAAAAAGCACCATTTATATCTTGAAGGACTTTCTAAAAAAAGTACAAATAAATTAATTGATGTTTTAAACGAGAACAAGTATAGATTTGATTTAAAAAATCAATCAATGTAGTAATGGAAACGAAGGAGTTATTAAAAAAAGTACGCAAAATAGAAATCAAAACCCGAAGATTGAGCAATCATATTTTCTCGGGCGAGTACCACACATCTTTTAAAGGACGTGGAATGACATTTTCGGAAGTGCGACAATATCAATTTGGCGACGATGTGCGCTCGATTGATTGGAACGTTACGGCGCGCTACAACGAACCTTACGTAAAAGTTTTTGAAGAAGAACGTGAACTAACCATGATGCTCGTTGTGGACGTGAGCGGTTCGGAAAGTTTTGGCACCAAAAACCAACTCAAAAGCGATACGGCAACCGAAATTGCGGCGACATTGGCTTTTTCTGCCACACAAAACAACGATAAAATAGGATTGATTCTTTTTTCTGACCAAGTCGAACTTTACATTCCTCCCAAAAAAGGACGTTCGCACGTGTTGAGAATCATCCGAGAATTGATTGAATTCCAACCCAAAAGCACCAAAACGAATGTGTCGCAAGCTTTAAGATTTTTGTCGAGCATTCAAAAAAAGCGCGCTATTGTTTTCTTGATTTCCGATTTTATAACCAACGACGATTATTTGCAAACCCTCAGAATTGCTTCTAAAAAGCACGACGTGACGGGCATTCGTTTGTTTGACGTGCGCGAAGAATCGTTGCCCAATATCGGATTGGTCAACATGCTCGATGCAGAAACAGGACAATTGCAGTTGGTCAACACCAATTCGAAAGCCGTTCGACAAGCTTACGAGAAATATTTTCAATCCAAAACCCATTTTTTCAAAGAATCGTTTTCTCACAGTGGCTCGGGTGCTGTCAGCATGCGTGTGGACGAAAACTACGTTACGAAACTTTTAGGGTATTTTAAATCTAGATAATGGAACAAACCACCATGAAATATTTTCTATCCATCCTATATTTATGTACTTTTTTGGGTTATGCACAACCCAATCGGGTGAAAACTTCCATCGACACAACCGCTATAAAAATTGGTGGTCAAGCCACGATTACTTTCACAACAGAGGTCGATACACTTTCAAAAGTTGATTTTCCAACAGGACTTGTCATGGGTGCGCTCGAAGTAATTGACGATGTTCCAACCGATACTTTGCTCAAAAGCAACCGCTATATTTTAACTAAAAAATACGGTTTAACACAGTGGGACAGCGGTCGATACATGGTGCCGAGTTTGCCTGTTTTTATCAACGAAAAAATCTTCATGACCGACAGCGTTCAAATCAATGTGGCCAATGTGGTCGTTGATACGCTTAAACAGCAACTTTTTGAAATTAAAGACGTGATCGCCCCACCAAAAGAACCCAGCAACGCTTGGATTTGGATATTGATTATTATCGGCGTCATTGGCGCAGGAGTGGGCATTTTTTATTTTATCAAAAAAAGAAAAGCAATTCCAAAACAAGCAGAGGAAGCGTTTGCTTATCAATCTTCCATCGAAAAAGCCATCAAATCTTTGGAACAATTGCCTGCAAAACAACTCATTGAAAAAGGCGAAATCAAAGATTATTATTCTGAACTGACCAACATTGCAAGAAGTTATATCGAAGAAACGATTCATATTCCAGCGTTAGAAAGCACTACTAACGAACTGATTGATACTTTGCAAATGGCTATTATCAAGAAAAAAATTGCCATTCGTCCAGAAGTAATTGCGCATTTGACAACAGTTTTGAAACAAGCCGATTTGGTCAAATTTGCAAAATCGAAACCACTTTCGTTTGAAATTATCGAAGACACACAAAAAATAAAATCGGTACTCACGACCATCGAAAATGCGATTCCCAAAGTGATTGAAGAAGATTTGGAAGTCAACGTCAACACGATGGAGGAAATTCAAAAGCGCAAGAAAAAGAAGAAAGTTTATGTTGGTGTTTTGATTGGTTTCTTTGTTCTAGTGAATGTTTTTGGCTACATCGTCGTAACGAAAGGTTGGGACAAAGTAGTAGAAACAGTGTTTGGCAATCCATCGAAAGATTTGCTTGAAAAAGAATGGTTGACGAGCACTTATGGCAATCCACCGGTTCGCATCACATCACCAGAGATTTTAATTCGCGAATCGGCTTCGAAAACAGACAGCTTGAAACAGCCTAATTTTGAAAATCCACAAATGTTCAATTACGGTGTTTTCAGGGAATTGCAACTGCAAATTTTTGTAACCAAACTCAAAGAAAAGAAAGAAAATACTTTGGAAGAAGCCTACGAATTGAGTTTTGAAGCATTAGAAAAATTGGGTGCAACCACTATTTTGATTAAAGATGAAAGTTTTGAAACAGAAAGCGGAGTGAAAGGCATTCGTGTTTCGGGCACGTTTTTAATTCCAGAAGAAAAAGGTGCAGAAGAAATGATTAAAATGGATTATCACAAATTGATTTTCGAACAAGCGGGCGGTTTACAACAAGTTTTAATTACGTATCCGACGGAAGACCAATATGCCGCAAAAATCAGAAAAAGAATTATTGACAGTGTTGAAATTGGCGAAGTGAAATAATTATGGAATCAATTACATTTTTACATCCCGACTTTTTTTGGCTCTTTGGTTTGATGCCATTCGCTATTTTGTGGTATATTTTGAAAAGAAAACACCAAAAAGCAGCTTTAAAAGTCAGTACTTTACAAGGCATTGCAAAAAAATCTTGGTTGGTTTATGCGTTTCCATTTTTAGCCGTTTTCCGTTTGTTAGCACTTTCCTTAATCATCGTGGCTTTGGCAAGACCAAGAACGGTTGATATTTCTAAGAAAAGTAAAATTACAAGAGGAATCGACATCGTGATGGCAATTGACGTTTCGGGAAGTATGTTGGCGCGCGATTTCAAACCCAACCGTTTGGAAGCGTTGAAAAGAGTGGCTTCCGAATTTGTAGAAGGACGGCCTAATGACCGCATCGGGATTGTGGTTTACGCCGCCGAAAGTTATACGAAAACTCCCGTTACAAGCGATAAAAATATGGTTTTGAACGCCTTAGAATCCGTAAAATACGACAACATGGCGGTGCAAGACGGAACAGGCATTGGAGTAGGATTGGCAACTTCCATCAACCGCTTGAAAGACAGCAAAGCCAAATCGAAGGTCATTATTCTCTTGACCGATGGTGTGAACAACGCTGGCTTCATTGAACCCGAAACAGCCTCCACAATTGCTGCAGAATATGGCATCAAGGTTTACACGATTGGTATCGGAACCAACGGAATGGCAGAATTTCCTTATGCTTATGCACCCAACGGTGGCTTTTTGTTCAAGAAAATGCCTGTCGAAATTGATGAAGAATTGATGAGAAGCATTGCAAAAAATACGGAAGGTAAATATTTCAGAGCCACCGACAACAGAAAGCTGGCTCAGATTTATGAAGAAATCAATCAATTGGAAACCACCGAAATCGAAGAACAGAAATTTTATAATTACGAAGAAAAATTCCGTCCCTTGGTTTTGCTCGCTGGTTTGCTTTTGCTCATGGAAATAATATTCAGACAAACCCTTTTTAGAGGATTTATTTAAATCGAAAATTATGTACGCACTCGAAGAAAAAATCTACCTCTACGGACTCGCACTTATTCCTGTTTTGTTTTTACTTTTTTTAGTAAATCAATGGTGGAAAAGAAAAAAACAGCGCGAATTTGGCGATGTTCTGCTGGTCAAAAAAATTACTCCGCACGCTTCGGTGTTCAAACCGTGGCTTAAAATATCATTTTTCCTCGTGGCATTTGCAGCTTTGATTGTTGCATTGGTCAATCCGAAAATGGGTTCTAAAATGGAAACCGTAAAGCGAGAAGGCATCGACATTGTTTTTGCGCTCGATGTTTCGAAAAGTATGCTGGCAGAAGATGTGGCTCCCAATCGATTGGACAAGAGCAAACAAATGGTGTCGCAAATCATCAATCAATTAGGCAGCGATCGCATCGGAATTGTTGCTTATGCAGGAGGTGCTTTTCCGGTTTTGCCCATTACAACTGATTATGCGGCCGCAAAAATGTTTTTACAAAACCTATCGCCCGACTATGTTTCATCGCAAGGAACGGCTTTAGACGAAGCGATTAATTTGGCAGCTTCCTATTTTGATAAAGACAGCCCTACAAGCAAACTCATCATCATGATTTCCGATGGCGAAGACCATTCTGAAGGCATTGAAAGTGCGCTTGCCATTGCCGAGGAAATGAAAATTAAAATCATTACAATTGGCGTCGGGACCGAAAAAGGTGCGCCAATTCCTGTGAAAGAAAACGGCAAAGTGGCTTTTTTCATCAGAGATAAAAACGACGAAGTGGTGGTTTCTAAATTGAATACAGAAATCCTGAAAACCATTGCCACCGAAACCAAAGGCGGTTATGTGGAGGGAAATACTACCAAAAAAGTGTTGGAATATGTCAACAATGCTTTAGACAATATTGAAAAAACAGAATTTGAAACCACACAAATTGCCGACTATAAATCGCAGTTTCAATGGTTTTTAGGATTGGCATTTTTATTGTTGTTTGCCGATTTTTTCTTTTTAGAACAAAAAACAAGATGGATTCAAAGACTCAATTTATTTAATGAAAAAGACCATGAAAAATAGCATTTTGCTCGGATCACTTTTTGTGGGAGTCGCCATTTTTGCCCAAACTCCCCAAAACCCCAAAAACAAGGAAGAAGAGAAGAAGAAACAATCCCAATACAGAACGAACGAAGCGCAGTTTAGAGCAGATTTTGCCAAATCTGAACAAGCCAAGGATGCTTATAATTTAGCGACGAGCATTCACAAACAAAAGCAAGCCACAGAGGCAAAAATCACTTATGCCGCCGCCGCTGAAAAAGCCACAACCAAAGCCGAAAAACACAAGATTTATCACAATCTTGGCAATGTTTTTATGGAAGAAAAGAAATATCCAGAAGCGGTTGAGGCCTATAAAAATGCTTTGCGAAACAATCCAAACGACGAAGAAACGCGTTATAATTTTGCCTTAGCGAAAGAAATGTTGGAGAAAAATCCGCCGCAAAATGATGGTGGAAAAGACGACAAAAACAAAGATCAAAAACAAGATAAAAAAGACGATAAAGACCAACAAAAGCAAGACCAAAAAGACCAGCAAAAAGACCAAAAAGAAAAAGACGATAAAGACGGAAAACCAGAGGAAAAAGACAAGCCAAAAGACGATCAAAAACAAGATCAAAAAGACCAAAAACCCAATCAGAATGGCGAACCAAAACCTCAGGGCATTTCTAAAGAAAGCTTAGAGCGGTTGCTTAATGCCGTGGAAAATGAAGAACAAAAAGTACAAGACAAAGTCAATGCACAAAAAGTGAAAGGCAAACCGATCAAAACCGATAAAGATTGGTAAAAATCGATGTTTAGAAAGTTTTTATCTTATTTAAAAAAGAATTAAAATGTTACAAGATCATTTCAAAATACAAATCAAAAATCATGTTTTCGCCTTGATTTGTTTGTTGTTGCCGCTATTTTCCGTGTGGGCGCAAGTTAGTTTTGTTGCAAAGCCAAGCAAAACCAAATTAGGCGTCAACGAACGATTGCGGGTTGATTTTACGATGAACGAAAACGGCGACTATTTTCAAGCACCGTCTTTCGAAAATTTCCAAGTCGTTTCTGGACCAATTCAGCAAGTAAGTCAGTCGTGGGTCAATGGAAAAAGTTCGTTTAACAAAACCTATTCTTTCATTTTAATGCCAACCAAACAAGGAAACTTGACCATTGGTTCGGCCACAATCGAAATTCAAGGTCAGGTTTATGAAACCGATCCTATCAAAATCACGGTTACAAAAGCAGTAGCGGCACCGCGCGAAGCAAGTGACGACCGCGAACCGCCTTCGGATGCCGTTCATTTGGTTGCTGAGGTTTCGAACAACAATCCATTTGTAAATGAACCAATTACGGTGGTTTATAAATTGTATGTGAGTTACGATGTCAACGTAACGAATTGGCAAGAATTAGAAAAGCCAAAATACAATAATTTTTGGAGTCAAAACATTGATATTGAGCGTTTGGATGTTCAAGATGGTGAGTATAAAGGACAAAAATACCGCTACGCAGTGCTTCGAAAAACGGTTTTGTTTCCACAAAAAGATGGAACGTTAGAAATTGAACCTTTGTCGTTGAACATTGACATGGAAGTGCCAACGCAAAGACGCGACTTTTTCGGAAGATACATGATGGCGAGAGCACAAAAGAAAGTAACTGCCGGAACTCAAAAAATCAACGTAAAGCCTTTACCCATCAACAATCAGCCAGACGAATTTTCGGGTGGAGTAGGCGATTTTACGTTCAAAGTTTCTGTTTCAAGAAATCAAGTGAAATATGGCGAAAGCCTAGAATTGGTTTTGGAAGCAAGCGGCAAAGGAAACCTAAAGTTGATGAACCTGCCAAAACCTGTCATTCCGGGTGCTTTTGAAGTGTATGATCCCATCAAAGATGAAAAAATAAAAACAAGTCTCAATGGCATGAGTGGATTCATCAGCGAAAAATATACGCTAATTCCACAATTGCAAGGCCGATACGAAATTCCACCTATTTCATTCACTTATTTTGACATAAAAGCCCGAAAATATAAAACCATTACCAGCGAAAAAATCGAAATCGAAGTTACAGATGGTCCAACGCAAGCGGCAGCCAATCAAAATGCACAAACGAACAATAAAGTGGCGGTGGTGGCTAACAAGTCTTTGAAATTCATCCATTTAGAAACAAGTTTGCAAGCCATTGAAAACCGTAGTTTTTTGGGCTCAACGTCGTTTTATCTCTATTTAATTTTACCTTTTCTGTTGATTCCGTTGCTCATTTTTGTTAAAAAGAGAAGAGATCAAGTGGCGGGCGATGTGGAAGGGCAAAAAGTGAAATTCTCCAACCGTTTGGCAAAAAAATATTTCTCGGAAGCCAAAAAGCAAATCGGAAATCAAGCGGCATTTTATGTGGCTTTGGAAAAATCTTTACACAATTTCTTGAAAGCCAAATTGAAAATGGAAACTTCAGAAATGCAAAAATCTACCATAAGAGAGATTTTAGCAGAAAGAAACGCACAAGCGCAAACCATCGATCAGTTCATTTTATTGATAGAAAATTGCGAATTTGCCCGTTATTCTCCATCTAATTCTGGGGCAATGCAGCAAGATTATGATTTGGCGGTGCTGATTATTTCTAGTTTAGAAAAACAATTGCGATAAATAAAACACGAAAAACAATGAAGAAGATTCTTATTTTATTGCTCTTATTTACAGGCATTTGTTGGTCGCAAACCGATTTTGATGAAGCCAACAAAGCTTACAAAAAAGGGAATTATGAAAAAGCAACACAATTGTATCAAGAAATTGTGGACAGCGGTTTAGAATCCTGCGATTTGTATTACAATCTTGGCAATGCTTATTTCAAACAAGACAGTTTGGCAAATGCTATTTTTTACTACGAAAAAGCGTTGCTCATCAGTCCAAATGACAAAGACATTCAGAACAATTTGGCTTTTGCAAAGTCAAAAACCATCGATGCCATTGAAGAATTGCCAAAAGTGGGTTTTAATAAACTAATGCACGAATTTACGGGTTTGTTTCACTACAACACTTGGGGAAAATTTGCCATTATTTGGAGTTTTATCATGGTTTTGCTTTTTGCGGGCTATTATTTTTCTGAAAAATCTTTGCAAAAGAGAATCTTTTTTATTGCCATGTTCATCGCACCTTTTATGATGCTTACCACGCTTTTTGCCGCTTGGTTTGAAAAATATTTGTATGAATCCGAAAATCCAGCCATTATTTTTGAATCGATCCTTTCGGTAAAAAATGAGCCAAGAAGCAAAGCCATCGAAGCTTTTCAATTGCACGAAGGCACGAAAGTGTATATCGTAGAAGAATTGGATGGTTGGTACAGAATTCAATTACAAGACGAAACAGAAGGCTGGATTCCTGAAGAGTCGGTGCGGATGATTAAGTGAGGTTTCATAAAAAAACTCAATAAGTTTCAGCGTTTCATTTTTGTAAAATTATGTATCTTAAATTCCAAGAATGATTGAAGGCTCAATATTTAGTTTTTTACTCATTTCTCTTGCTATTTTTAGCGTTGGTTCGCTTTTTCCGCTCAAATATTCGCTTACTCTTGATGTGCTCACCCCCAAGATTTCTGAAAGTCTTTTTTGGTTTAAGTCTAACTCAGCCATGCGTAGTTTTATAACCTCACCAAGAGAGGGCTTTGGAATTGGATGATAAGTTTCTTCAAAATCCGCAACAAGATCCGAAAGTAAATTAAGCTCGATATAACCTCTTGTTTCGGAATTTTCAATATTATCTGGGTTTTTTAAAAGCTCCTCTATACGTTCTATAATCGCATCGTATTCTTTTTCTGTTTGTATCATGTTATATGTTTTTGATGTCTTTAATTTTGTCGTATTCCGAATGTGTTCCTATGAATCTAATATATAGCTTTTGCGCATTGAAAGAAATAATTGCAATGAGCCTGTAACTATTTCCTTTTATATTAAAAACATATCTATTATTCCCTACGTAGTCAACGTTATTAAAAGTTCTTTTTATATCGGCAAGACTTTTCCATACTTCATGATTTGTAGTATGAAACCAAATATTCAAAGGTAATTTTGAATCAGCGTGTTTTTCAGAAAACTCTTGAATTCTTTTGTATGATACTATCCTCATGAGACTTTATTTACTATACAAAAGTATAATTTAATTTTATTTTTCAAAATATTATTCTGTTTTTCAAAATAAAAAAATATTGATTTGCTAATGTGCTATATATATCTTTAAAAACTTTCCTCAGTCAAATGTTGTAAAATCAGGTCTCTAACGTTTTCTTTTAAAGTCACTTTGTCTTCCAATTTTAAATTTTTTGTAGGAATGGGGGATAAAATTTTTGCACGCATCAAACCCGGCGAACCACTGAAAAATCGGAAGGAAAATCTTTTTTTATTGTCATAAAACACGATGGGTAAAATTGGAATTTGATGTTCGATGGCCAAACGAAATGCTCCGTCTTTAAAACTATCCAAAACCACCATTTCATCGGGCACTCCGCCTTCTGGAAAAATACAAATGCTCAATCCTTGCGAAAGCCGATCTTGCGCTCTTTTATAAACCGCGTGTCGGCTTTTGGCATTGCCTCGATCCACTAAAATGCACGTTCGTTTGTAGAAAAACCCAAACAACGGAAACTTTGCCAGTTCTTTTTTTCCCACAAAAACAAACGGATTTTCAGGAAATGTAACCAACATCAGCATGATGTCGAGCATCGAAGTGTGATTGGCAACCAGCATATAACTTTCGTTGGGCACTACGGCGGCTGTTTTTTTGATTTGATAATACAATCCCATGCCCAAAAGAATGCCTTTTGACCAAATTCTTGCCAATTTGAAAAAATAAGGATACCAACTTTCTTTTAATATCGAAAGAATTAAAAATGGCAATAGCACTAAAATAATAACAACAACGAGCACATAAAACCAAATGCGCCAAAGTGTCCAAAAGAGAATTTGTAGTATTTTCATGTTTCAAATGTAACAAAACGATTTTGTTTTTTTTAAAACCATTACTTTTGTTATAATTTTTTTATTAATCTGGAAATAAACGTTTTAAAATGGCAAACAAGAAGAATGATCATCACGAGCTAGTCATTCATGAGCGAATTACAAAGGCAATCTATTTAATTCGTAATCAAAAAGTGATGATCGATACTGAACTTGCAGAAATGTATGGTGTTGAAACAAAAAGATTGAATGAACAAGTAAAGAGAAATCTAGATCGTTTTCCTGACGATTTTATGTTTCAATTGACCCCTGATGAATGGAAAAACTTGAAGTCGCAATTTGCGACTTCAAGTTGGGGAGGCCGAAGAACTCCACCGTATATGTTTACAGAACAAGGAGTTGCAATGCTTTCGTCCGTTTTGAATAGTCCAACTGCCATTCAGGTAAATATTTCAATCATGCGTGTTTTTGTAAAAATGCGACAATGGGCAGCCAATTATGAAGATTTGGTTAAAAAAATTGACGCACTCAACGAAAATCAAAGTGAACATAATGAGCATATTAAAAATATATATCAAATCATTGAAGCGTTAATTAATCCTGTAGTAAACGACCGAAAACCAATAGGATATATAAACAAGTAACTTTTTAAGAGGATAAAAAAAACAGGAAACGATCATGAAAAAGATTTGTAAAAATTATTAATAAAATTTACGAGTTCAAAAAACTGAACAGCTTTATACGTAGAAATTGTTCATTTTAAAATACCTTTATTAGGTATTCAAAAAATAAATTTCATTATACAATTACTATTATTCAAAAATTTCTATTTTTTCCACAATCATTCAATACGTATGTGCTTTGATTTTTTTAAAACCATTACTTTTGTTGCTTGATTATATTTCAAAATCCATCAAAATAATAGTTTAAAACATCATGACAAACATCTTAACCGGTATTCAAAGCACAGGAACTCCCCATTTAGGAAATATTTTGGGTGCGCTACTTCCAGCCATCAGAATGACAAAAGACCCGAAGAATCTAGCATATTTATTCATTGCTGATTTACATTCTGTGACGCAAATTAAAGACGGCGAAACGCTTCGTAAAAACACTTACAGCGTGGCAGCGGCTTGGTTGGCATTTGGCTTGGATATTGAAAAAGTGGTTTTTTATCGGCAATCAGATGTGCCACAAACTGCCGAGTTGTCGTGGTATTTGAGTTGTTTTTTTCCTTATCAAAGACTCACTTTGGCGCATTCTTTTAAAGACAAGGCGGATCGATTGGCCGATATTAATGCGGGTTTGTTTACCTATCCGATGTTGATGGCGGCCGACATTTTGTTGTACGATGCCGAGCAAGTGCCTGTGGGCAAAGACCAATTGCAACATTTGGAAATGGCGCGCGATGTGGCTTCGAGATTCAATCATTTGATGGGTGATGTGTTTGTGTTGCCCGATGCCAAACTGCAAGAAGACACCATGTATGTGCCTGGGACTGATGGTCAAAAAATGAGCAAATCGAGAGGAAACATTATCGATATTTTTCAGGCAGACAAGCCCCTTCGCAAACAAATCATGCAAATCGAAACTGACAGCACTCCGCTCGAAGAACCCAAAAATCCAGATATTTGCAATGTGTTTGCAATTTATAAATTGTTGGCCTCTGAAAGTGAAATTGTCGCCATGCGAAGCTTATACGAAGGCGGAAATTACGGCTACGGTCATGCAAAACAAGCGTTGTATGATTTGATTTTGGAGCGTTTCAAAAATGAACGCGCGCTGTATCAACATTATATGTCGCATTTGGAAGAAGTGGACGAAAAGCTCAAAACCGGTGCTTTGAAAGCGCAAGCCAAAGCAAATGAAGTGTTGGGACGCGTGCGCGAAAAATTGGGTTTTAGTTCATAAACAATGAATTTATTTCCGAAGAAACTTTCCGAAAAATTGCAGTTGAGGCAAAATGAAAATGCCCTAAGATGTTTGCCTAATTATCATTTTTCAATCGATTTTTTTTCGAATGATTATTTGGGATTGGCTCGAAATGAAATGCTCTTCGAAAAAACGAACGCATTTTTGCAACAAAATAATTGGCGAAGCAATGGCGCCACAGGCTCTCGATTGATTTCTGGCAACCATGAGGTTTTTAGCATTACCGAAAAATGCATTGCCTGTTTTCACGAAGCACCTGCCGCCTTGATTTTCAACTCGGGTTTTGATGCGAATGTAGGTTTTTTGAGTGCAGTGCCGCAGCGCAACGATTTGATTTTGTTCGACGCTTTGTGTCATGCTTCTATTAGAGAAGGCATCAAAATTTCGGATGCAAAAGCCTATAAATTTCAGCACAACGATGTGCAACATTTGTCTGATTTATTGGAGAAACATCGTCAGTTTTATGATGAATGTTACATCATTACAGAAAGTGTTTTTTCTATGGACGGCGATTGTTGTCCGTTACAAGAATTGACATCTTTAGCAACCAAAACCAACAGTAAGTTGGTGGTAGATGAAGCCCACGGTTTGGGAATTTTTGGCGAAAACGGCGAAGGCTTAACGCAATCTTTAGGACTTTCAGACCTGGTTTTTGCAAGAATTGTAACCTTCGGAAAAGCCCTTGGTTGTTCAGGAGCGGCCGTTTTGGGCAGCGAAGTTTTAAAGCTTTTTTTATTGAATTTTGCACGAAGTTTTATTTATACAACTGCATTGTCGCCGCATTCGGTTGCGAGTATTCACATGCATTATCAACATTTACTGGAAAACAAAACAGAAGTGCAAGAATTGCAACAAGTTATTGCGATGTATCAAAATTTTGCAAAAGAATTTCTACCGATTTTTTCTTCACATCCAACTGCCATTCAAACGTTGACATTTCAAAATTTTGAAACGACTTCGCAAGTAGCAAAATCGCTTCAAAACTTAGAAATTGGCGCAAAAATGATTCTTTCGCCCACGGTTCCGAAAGGGGAGGAGCGCATCCGGATTTGTTTGCATGCTTTCAACACAAAAGCAGAATTAGCAAAACTTTTTGATGCTATGCGCCCATTTGTTTAGCGTTTCAAGAAAATTTTGAAAGTATTTTTTTGCTCGTCCTTTTCCACCGAAATCATATACAAACCTTCGTTAAGATGAGATAAATCTATCGCAAGTTCGCTGTTTGAAATCGTTCTTTGCATCATTTTTCTTCCAGTCAAATCATGTACAATGATGTTCGCATCTTGCCAAAAACTACCCACATTGAGGTTTACAATGCCATTGGTAGGATTGGGATAAATTTTAATTTCGTGATTTTCAAAAACAGCAGAACTAAGAGTTTCATTGATTTGAATGTTTATGATTTGGTTGGGCAACCACGATTGGATTGAGTTTAAAATATTCACTCTAAAACTATCGTTGGCAGGCATCGACAAATCATTGCTATAAACCAGATTTCCTTGGTTGACATCTGTTTGCGTGAAAGTGCTGCCAATAACCATCGGAACGCCGTTTTTGTTCAACTGTCCTAGATCGGGCAAATCAACTAAAGTGAAGGTGTGTTGTGGATTTCCTGGCATTTGACTGCTTGCTAAAACTTCCGAATTTAGAACTATTTTATCTGTGTTGATGGCTGTTAGAATGTTGTTGTGCACCAAATCCAAATTGGCCAAAATTGGCGAGACATTGCAAAAGCTCAAAAATGCGTTGTTGATGGTGCCGCCATCTTGATTATGGTTGTCAACCACGATGATGTTCCAAGTGCCTTGCGCAGATAAATTTGAGAAATTGCTCAAAGATTGTTGCGGAGCTACATCTCCTGAAAAAGCCGGATTGTCGTTACAGATTATAGGACCACCGGCATCAGTAAAATTGGCAGAAAAATCATCTTGTTCTCCGCAAACTTCTTGAATAAGTGTGATGATGGGACTTCCTATGGCAGCAGGCCCTTCAAGATAAACTGTTAAGTCTTGTACCCAAGTGTGTGAAACATCCAAATGCACAATAACGTTGGCAATCGAAAAATTCTCGTTTACTTCGATCGGGACTGTGGCTGTAGAATTGGCTACTTCGCCAATGATTGCGTTCGAAAAATCTGAAGCTGCATAGACAATATCGCACAAACGGATGCCTGTTTGAAAAAATGCAAAGGTATTATTACCCGAAACAGCACATCTGTTTTCTGGAATGGCACGCCAATAATAAGTGGTTTCAGGCAACAAATCAGTATAAGTAAAACTTGTTTGTGTTACTTCCGTTTCAAAAAGAATGGTCTCAAAATTTGGATTGTTGGCCAACTGAAAAGTATAGCTTTCTGCATTTTCATTGGTTTCCCAACTAAAAACAGAAGAGGTGGCCACCGTTGATTGTCCATTGGCGGGCGCGTTATAAACCATCTGTTCAAAATTTGTGCTGTATATTTTCAAGCGAATGTTTCTAATTTCAGTTTCTAAACCATTGCTTGCTGAAATACCAATCACGTAATCGCCAGCAGGAGTATTTTGAAAATTGGATAAGTTTAAAGTTAAAGAAGCATTGACGCTGCTGGTGTTGCTCGAGAAATTGGCAATCACATTTTCAGGAAGATTAACGGCTTGAAAAGTTACATTGCTTGTTATGTTGGTCACAAAGTCGAACGGAATGGTTAAGTTTTGATTGTTACAAATGACATAGTCGTTTCCTTTGGTTCGAATGGCAAAACTGGAAGTAGTACCCGTTACTACTAAAGAAAAAGCTTGTTTGTTGTTGACCAAATCGCCTTTGTGCGTCACGGTAATTACGTAATCTTGTGCCGATGGATTTTCAATTCTCACTTGCTCCACGTTGTCAGTAAAATTATCTTGTGTTCGAATGGCAATCAAATTTGGATTTGCTTGAAGTTTCCACGGAAAGAAAGTACTGTTGCCATTAGACACTCGGATGTCTAGGTCTTGCACTAGTCGCGGACTCGGATTGTTCAGCTGTCCGTTCAGGGGTTCGCCCGCTACGTCTGTCCAAGTGATTGAGGCAATCAAAGGTGTGTTGCCGGCCGCTCTAACGGTAAATGTAAAAGTTTCGTCATTGTTCAAAATTTCTTCTGAAACCCAAGCCGAAAGTCCGTTTTGAGTTAAAGTTTCAGCGGCCCTTTTGGCGTTTAGAAGTCCCCAACCAAAAGACACATCAGGCCCCACATTTCCGGCATCGTCGGCTGTGTGGCACACCAATCCTTTGAGTGTTGAAGACCACATATAGTTGTTATGTAGCTGATTATGATATTGTTGTAATAAAAGCAAAGTTCCCATCACGTTAGGTCCCGACATCGAAGTGCCCGATAGGGTTGTATAACTATTGTTGTTGGTGCTGTTGGTCGAAAATACTCCAGTTCCATTTCCTGTAATGTCTGGTTTAATTCGATTGTCGTCGGTAGGTCCTTGCGAACTCGAGCTATTAATATCGACAAAGACCAAGTTACCGTTATTGTTGACCACTGCATCTTCAGCATTGGCAATGACCAAATTGTTTTTCGAATTTTTATTAGTTGTTAATTTGTCGAAGAGCGGGGTAGTGGCTTCCGCGTTAAAAAAATTTCCTTCATTTCCAGCAGAAGTAACCATCAAATAATAGGGAGCGGCATAAGCTATTTCATCCCAAACACTTGCCTCTGTGGAATAAGCACCAATGAGCCAAGAGGGAGCTTGGCTTGCTCGTGTTCCATAAGAATGGTTGGAAAGTAACAAGCCTTCGTTGAGGATTTCGTCAATCACTTCGGTTGTATCGTTGTTCCAATCGAAGGTTTTGACCAAACTTTGGTTAGCCATCCCTTTTGCATCGGGGTTTAATCCAACGGCGCCAATTGTTCCGACCACGTGGGTCATGTGAAAACTATTGTTGTTAAGTTGCGTTTCGCCATCGCCAAGGCTCACTCTTCCAGAAAATTCGTTGTGGGTTGTTCTTGCTGGTCCACCGTCCCAAACGCCGCCCAACATGTTTTGTCCATTCAAATTCAATCCCAAACTTCCTCCACTGTTGAGGTGATTCGTGCGGGTAGATCTTGCAGCATCCACATTATCAATAGCATAGTAGTAAAGCGAGCCATCTTCCAAAACGCCCATTAATTCGTCAAAACTACCATTTTCATTTTCAATAAAAATAGGCTTGTCTTGACTTTTAGCTAGCGCAATAGCTCTCTGTTTTTGAGCATTCGTTTTTGAAATCAACTTCGATTTTAGCGAATCTAATTTTTTGATGTTTGTTTTTTCTAGGATCATCTTTTTTTCCTCTGGGGTTTGCCCCATCATCCATTGATTAGAAAACAAAAAGATGAGTATAAAAAATCCTTTAATTTTAGAAAGTGTAGTCATTTTGTTAAAAATATGTGTAATATTAATAAAATAATAGTTAAATCAGCTTAAACAGTTTTAAAAATTTCTTTTTTTCGATTCAAGAAATGATTTATGCGCATTCATGCATTTGATTTTTAAAAATTAGTAAGTTTGTTCATATTAAAAAACCAAACTTTGACTTCTAAAATGCAACTTTCAACACCGCTTCTAACAACAAATGATTTGTCGGTTTCATTTTTAAAAAATGGAAAATACAACCCCGTTCTTCATGGCATTAGTTACGATATTTTTCCAAACGAGGTGGTGGGCATTGTGGGCGAATCAGGTTCTGGAAAATCTGTTTCTTCGTTGGCTGTTTTAGGACTGTTGCCTAAAAAGATGTCGAAAATTGAAAAAGGAAGCGTCGTTTTTGAGGGTAAAAATCTTTTTGAAAACAATGAAAAAGATTGGCAGAAAATTAGAGGAAAAGAAATTGCGATGATTTTTCAAGAGCCCATGAGTGCGCTCAATCCGTCGATGCGTTGTGGAAAACAAATTGAGGAAGTGCTGCTTGTGCATACAAAACTGAGTGCAACCGAACGAAAGAACAAAATCATTGCTTTGTTTGAAAAAGTACATTTGCCAAATCCAGAAAAAATGTATCAAAGCTATCCTCACGAAATTTCTGGGGGACAAAAACAACGAGTGATGATTGCGATGGCATTGGCATGCAGTCCGAAACTTTTGATTGCCGACGAACCAACCACGGCATTAGACGTTACGGTGCAAAGAGAAATTATTGGTCTTCTGAAAAATTTGCAAGCCGAATACGGCATGAGCATTTTGTTTATCTCGCACGATTTGTCTTTAGTGGCAGAAATTGCAGACAAAGTTTTGGTGATGTATCAAGGAACTATTGTGGAACAAGGAGCAGCAAAAAGTATTTTCGAACAGCCAAAACACATTTACACCAAAGCCTTGATTGCATCTAAACCGCCTACAAATAGTAGAATTGAAAGACTTCCAACCATCGAAGATTTTTTGAAAGATGAGGTGAGAAAAGTGGAAATCACAAAAGAAGAAAGAGCGCAGCAACACCAAGAAATGTATGCAAAAACAGCTATTTTGGAGGTAAAAAACGTTTCGAAGTCTTATTTCTCAAAAGCGGGTTGGTTTCATAAACCCATTGAATTCAAGGCAGTAGATTCTGTTTCCTTTTCGATTTATGAAGGCGAAACAGTGGGTTTGGTGGGCGAATCAGGTTGTGGAAAATCGACGTTAGGAAACGCCATCATGCAATTGGACGAAGCCACTTCGGGAGATATTTTTTACAGAGGGCAAAACATAACGCACTTGAAAGGGCAAGCACTCAAAAAAATGCGCAACGAAATTCAGTTGATTTTTCAAGATCCATTTTCATCGCTCAATCCGAGACTATCAGTTGGAAATGCCATTATGGAACCCATGTTAGCGCATCGGTTGTATGAAAATAAAAACATTTGTCGGGCTAAAACAATAGAATTATTAGAAAGAGTTGGGCTTTCTGAAGACCATTTTAATAGATTTCCTCACGAATTTTCTGGCGGACAACGACAAAGAATTGGCATTGCGAGGGCCATTGCATTGCAACCTAAAATTATTATTTGCGACGAGTCTGTGTCGGCGCTAGATATTTCAGTGCAAGCACAAGTGTTGAATTTGCTTAACGAATTGAAAGAAATGTATGGGTTTTCATATCTTTTTATTTCTCATGATTTAGCAGTTGTAAAATACATGAGCGATCAAGTAATCGTGATGCATCAAGGAAAATTGGTAGAAACGAACGAAGCCGATACGCTTTTTGAAAACCCAACCATGGCTTACACCCAACGGTTGATTGCTGCGATTCCGAAAGGGTTATAGAGCGGGCTGTCTAAAGAAATGAATGCTGAATTGGACATTTTTTGTAAATGAATCAGGATTTTTAGAATCCACTCTTTCAAACGGATTTTGGTGGTTTGGCATCAGCCCATTTTTTTCGAATCGTTGTGGTGGAAACAATCGAGCAAAGCGCAAACACGATTTTTAAAAATTGAAAGCATTGTGCGGCTGGACTTTATAACTCGCAACGGAATCTGAAGTAGAAAGTCGGTTGAAAAGAAATGAAAGCACATTTTTGGACGAAACATTGTGTGGGCGAGTGCGAGGTCCGATTGAACAATTAGAAAAACTTGTTTTTTAAGTAAAATATTACTCTCCATAAAAGCCCGAAAAGAAACGCAAAAGCATAAACTATTGCGATGGTTGTTAAACTTCCTTCAACCAAACCTACGACTGCAACTGCTAACAATATTGCGATTAAGAATATGTTTTCTGGCTGTTTAAGCCAAGTCAACAGCTTGTTTTTTAGAGTGTTATTTTGTTTTTTTCTTTCTTTTTTCATCTTTTCTCTTTAGCTATGAGCCGTTGCATTTTGCTAAACAAACAGTAACAGATGCGTTTATTATCAATAGATTTTTATTCAACCACTCGCATTCGAAACGCGAGCGCAATTGTTCATGAAAAAAATCACTGGTATCGAGCGGAATTGGGTCGCCAAAATCGTTCATGCCGTAGCGGGCAAAGTCGGGTTTCGATAATGATCGGAATTGCGCAGCTTGGGTTCAGCGTTATAATGTTGCTATTTTTGTCGTAATTCAGGTTTTTCTTTTAGTTAATAATCGTATTTTAGTTAGTGTTTACTTTGCATGATTTTTTATTATTTTTGCTAAAATAAATAAATATGTCAACTCAAAGCATTATCATATTAGAGCCTAAAACATTAGATGATTTAAATGTGTTCAAAGCTTTGGCAAAAGCACTTAATGTGAAATTTGAAGTGAAAGAGAAACCTTACAACCCTGAATTTGTAGAAAAAATTCGCAAAAGTGAAGAGCAGTATAAAAAAGGTAAATTTAAAAGGGTAAATGCAGAAGATTTAGAAAATTATCTAGGTAATCTATGACCTATTGTTTAAACTTTACCGAACAATTTGATAGAGACTATAAATGGCACAAAAAGTCAGGAAATAAGACTATACTTATTAAAATTACTAAACTTTTACAAGAATTATCTGAACATCCATTTATTGGAACAGGGAAACCTGAACAGTTAAAGCATGATTTAACAGGCAAGTGGTCTCGCAGAATAACGGGCGAGCACCGTTTAATTTATCAGGTTATAGAAAATAATGTTATTATACTTTCTGTCAAAGGACATTATGAGTAATGTTAGATTGGTTTTTTATCGTTTTCGCTCATAATAAAACCACCTCGCAGTGGTTTTTCTTATTTTATGGTGCTAATTTGTTCGCAGTTGAAGCGTTTGTACTAAAAATTTGTGTTCGGGGATTCTATTTTTCTTTAAGAAAATCGCCTATCTAACTTCAATCTCGACTTACGTTTAAATACAGGTCATTCAAAAACAAAACATTATTGCCAAAATTTTCGAAATTTTTACCCTACTCATTAAATTTTTATCATTCGCTTTACGCTATTACAGCATCTTGTATTGCAGCTTTAACTTCCAAAACATCGTAAGTATAATAATATGATTTTCAAGCACAAAAGAAATTCACTTGGGTTCGTTCAAATGGTTGTAAGAAATACTCGTAATACCTTTGTTTTGGTCTGAGGTCATGTTGCCGAAGATGTCGTAAGCATAATCATCGTTGGTGTTGGTGCTGTCTTTGAAAACCAATTAATTGCGCAATTCCGATGATGATTGGAATTGCGCAATAATTAATGTAAATAGTCTTTTGCTGTGGGCACGAGCGAGACGCCACCCACCAAACCGCCTACATCTTTTCGTATTAATTGCCCCAAAGCGTTTTGGAAAATTAAAAAAACTATTTCTGCGAATTTTTATACTTATTTATCGAATCAGATTTTCGAGAAGTAACTCTCCGATATTCAGTAGCTCTGATAGAATCCAAGAATTTCTCCATGTCTTCACTATTGTAAAAAGCTAATGCTCTTGCTAAATCTAAAGAACCACTAGGGATTTCAAGATGAAAATCTTTTTCTAAAAAAAACTCATCATTATCTAGCCATTTATGAAATAGTTTATTTTTGTTATCGTCAATAGTCCAAAACAAATTCCAATTGTTATAATAGAAGTAAGTCATATCTGGTAGTGTGTCTAAAATTTGTAAATTCTTTTTTTTGTATGTTGCTTTTTTTGATTCTTGGTATAATTGAGAGAACAACACATTTTTGTAGTTCAATAACTGTTCTTCAATTTCCAAAGAGTCATTTCTGGTTATAACGTTTTGAGTTTTTTGAATATCTTTTTTTGCTTTTTGATTAGCAGTGCAAGAAATAAAAAGAAAAAACATAAAAGTTAGCTTAATTTTTAAGATTGTTTTCATTCTTTTAAGTTGCTTTAGTTTGTTTTTTGTGCGAATAGATAGTTTGTGTCCCAAAAATATGAATGTGTACCTGCTGTTCTATTCCAAACAACATCTACATGGTCAATCCTTCCTTTTCTTCCATTGGCAATAAGACCCCAATTTACAATTAGATTCGTGTCTCTAGTCATTGGACTAACGCTTTGGACAAAATTTTTATCAAGATACTTAAACATATTGTTTGAGTTAACAAAATATCTCAAATCATTAGCGCCAAGAAATGTATTTGACTCGGTATTGATTTTAAAACCTGCATGATTTAACGCATAACTTAATCTAGTTGCACAAGTGTTTTTCCAACCTTCTTTATCTGAATTAGTTCCACTTTTCATGACTTTACTATAAAAATCACCTAATGGTCCACCCACAAGTTCGTAAAGCTTTTCTGCATCTATTGGGTTGGCACCATCAGACTTTGGATAAGCATCATATATTTTTTTAATATCTTCTGCATTAAGGCTTTTCTTTTCACCATCAGTTTCAGTTTCTGCACCTTCTAAAGTTTTTGCGATGGCATCTTTAAATGCAGCCTCTTCAAACTTCTCTTTCCCGCTCTCAGATAATTTTATATCGGCGGTGTAATTAATTGCGCCAGAAATTTTTCCAGGTGATACTTTTCTACCATAGCCAATATCTACACTTACATCAAAATCTGCTTCCGTCAACACATCGCTTGAAGTTGCCTCCATCCCATCTGGGTCAATAAAATAAACGGGGTTATTCAAACAAT